>JANOAP010000507.1:0-6032 GCA_031411175.1 Rhodoferax sp.
GATATTGCTGCCAAGGTGGTACGCGAGATCAGCCTGCGACTGAAGTTCTTGAACGACGTGGGCCTGAGCTACCTGAGCCTGGACCGCAGTGCCGAAACACTGAGCGGTGGTGAGTCGCAGCGCATCCGCCTGGCCTCGCAAATTGGCTCGGGCCTGACCGGGGTGATGTATGTGCTGGACGAGCCCAGCATCGGCCTGCACCAGCGCGACAACGACCGGCTGATTGCCACCCTGAAACACTTGCGCGACATTGGCAACAGCGTGATTGTGGTGGAGCATGACGAAGACATGATTCGTGCCGCCGATCATGTGATCGACATGGGCCCCGGTGCCGGGGTACACGGCGGGCGCGTGATGGCGCAGGGCACGTTTGCCCAGGTGCGCGACAACCCGGACTCACTTACCGGCAAGTACCTGGCGCAGACGCTGTGCATCGCCGTGCCCAAGCGCCGCACGCCGTGGCTGCCCGCGGTCAAGTCCAGCGACAGCCCGGACAAATACAAGTCATCACGTTTCCCGCAAAGTCCCGCTGCCGCGCGCCGCGCCGAACGCGAAGCCGTGCACCAGGCCACGCTGGGTGCCATGCAGGCGCTGCGGGTGGTGGGTGCTACTGGCCACAACCTGAAAAACGTCAGCGTGGAGATCCCCGTGGGCCTGCTGACCTGTGTGACCGGTGTCTCCGGCTCGGGCAAGTCCACCCTGGTGAACGACACCTTGTACGCCGCCGTGGCCCGCACCCTGTATCGCGCGCATGAAGAACCCGCCGCGCATGAAGCCATTGAAGGCATTGAACACTTCGACAAGGTCATCAACGTCGACCAGTCGCCGATTGGCCGCACACCGCGCAGCAACCCGGCCACCTACACCGGGCTGTTCACGCCCATCCGCGAGTTGATGGCGGAAATGCCCACGGCCCGTGAACGCGGCTCCGGCCCCGGGCGCTTCAGCTTCAATGTGGCAGGGGGCCGCTGCGAAGCCTGCCAGGGCGACGGCATGGTGAAGGTGGAGATGCACTTTTTGCCCGACGTGTACGTGCCGTGCGACGTGTGCAAAGGCATGCGTTACAACCGCGAAACGCTGGAGGTGCAATACAAGGGCAAAAACATCGCGCAGATTCTGGACATGACGGTGGAAGCCGCCTACGCGTTTTTAAGCGCCGTGCCCACCCTGGCGCGCAAGTTGCACACGCTGCTGGACGTGGGTCTGTCCTATATCCGGCTGGGCCAGGCGGCCACCACACTGTCGGGCGGCGAGGCGCAGCGTGTGAAGCTGGCGCTGGAACTGAGCAAACGCGATACCGGTCGCACCCTCTACATCCTGGACGAACCCACCACGGGTCTGCATTTTGCCGACATCGACCTGCTGCTGAAAGTGCTGCACCAGTTGCGCGACGCGGGCAACACCATTGTGGTGATCGAACACAACCTGGACGTGATCAAGACTGCCGACTGGCTGATCGACATGGGGCCTGAAGGCGGCTCTGGCGGCGGGCAGGTGGTGGGGGTAGGCACGCCGGAAGACCTGGCGGCCAACCCGGCCAGCCATACCGGGCGCTACCTGGCCCGGCTGCTCTGAACACCGGCGCACATCGCGCCGCCCTTTTGAATACGTTGCGCAGATTGCGTCACAGGACTTATCCCTTGAACCGTCAAACCGTTTTTACCAACCGCAAGGTGGTCTTTCTTATTGCATCCTTGTGTTGCCTGCTGTGGGGCAGCGCCTACCCGGCCATCAAAAATGGTTATGCGCTGTTTCACATCGCGGCCAACGACATTCCGTCCAAGCTGGTGTTTGCCGCTACCGCTTTATTTTTGCGGGGCTGGTACTGCTGGCCATTGCGGCGCTCGGCAAAAAGCCGTTGTTCCAGTTTGACCGGCGCACACTCGGCCAGATCGCGCTGGTGGGGTTGACCCAGACCAGCTTGCAGTACGTGTTTTTCTACATTGGACTGGCTTATGCCACAGGTGTGAAGAGCTCCATCATGAATGCCACCGGCACTTTTTTCAGTGTGTTGCTGGCGCACTTTATTTACCACAATGACCGCCTCAGCTTCAACAAGGTGCTGGGCTGTGTGGTGGGGTTTGTGGGCGTGATGGTGGTCAACTTCAGCGACGGCCTGTTGAGTCTTGACTTCACACTGCTGGGTGATGGCAGCATCGTGGTTGCCGCCTTTGTATTGTCGGCCGCCAGCATCTACGGCAAGAAGGTGTCGCAGCGCGTCGACTCGGTGGTGCTGACCGGCTATCAGCTCGCAATCGGCGGCGTGGCCCTGCTGCTGATCGGCCTGGCCACCGGCGGAACGCTCACCGGTTTTACGTTCAAGTCAACGGCCCTGATGGTCTACCTGGTGGTGTTGTCGTCTGCCGCGTTTTCGCTTTGGACGATTTTGCTCAAACACAACCGGGTCAGCATGGTCACGGTGTTCAATTTCATGATCCCGGTGTTTGGCACCTTGCTGTCGGCCCTGTTCCTGGATGAAACTTTCCTGGAGTGGAAAAACGGCGTGGCGCTGCTGCTGGTGTGCCTGGGCATCTGGCTGGTGACCCGCGAAGAGAAGCCCGCTCCGCAACTCAAACCCTGAAATTTTGCAGGGCAGCAACGCCCGGTTCTCGCTCAGAAATACCGGTGCAGCAGCTGGCTCACCAGCGGCTGCGACACCCATGGGCGCAACGCACGCCAGCTTCGCCACACAGCGACGCCACGGCTCAGCAAACGCCAGGCCCGTTTGGGTCTGAGCAGGACAATGGCCGCCACTGCCATGGCAACCGCCGCAGGGTGTTCTTTGGCATATTGCACGCCAGAGCGGGTAGCAGCCGTGGCGCGGTCCGCCGTGGTCAAGACCGACTGCACAGGCCCCATCTGGCGGACCAGCGTGGCGCGCTGATGGGCGATACGCTCCAGCAGTTGCCCGCGCTGGTGATGCAGCTCAGCCAGGCCTGTCCTCATAAGGGGCTACCTTTTTGGCCTGCCATTTTCTTGAGCTGCGCCATGTCTTTTTGCAGCTCCGACAGGCTCGTGGAAAACAGGGCCTCGCTTGACGCCGCACTGCGCCGCAGGGCTGCATAAAAATACACCGCCAGACCGGTAAACAGCACGGCAAACCCGGCGATGACGGCAACCCGCTGCTCCCACAGCAAGAGTGTCGTCAGCGCCACCACCAGCAGCACAGCCAGGCCTGTACAAAAAATGACAGCACAGGCCAGCACCAATTGCCGCAGCACCCGGTGCTTTTCAACCTGAATCTCATTGCTGATCAGCGCCAGCCGCGTCTGCGCTATGCCAACCAGCGTGGCAGCCGTATTTTTAAGGGCAGCAAACAGGCCCAAAGTCCCTGGCGCTTCGTTCACGGCCTTTGGGCTGGCAACGGGAATGCCATCACCGGCGACCGATGATCAGGCCAACCAGCAGGCCCACCCCGGCTGCGACCCCCACCGCCGTCCACGGCGACTCATGCACATAGTCGTCGGTGGCGCGGGCTGCGGCCTTGGTCTTGGCGACCAGCACGGCCTCGGCATCACTCAGGCGCACCTTGGCCTCGCGCAAACGCGCCTGAATGCGGTCACGCAGTTTGGTGGCTTTTTCGCCGGCCTGGTCGGCCGTGGCGCTGAGCATTTCTTCTGCCTCAGAGATGACCGACTTGATATCGGTGACCAGTTGCTCCTGCGACTCGACACTGGCTTGGCTAGCTTTGGACATGATGACCCTTTCTGATGAGAAGTAGGAAACCAAAGATTAGCAGATTCACAGGGCTGCAAACAGCGGGCCTTAGTAAAATTTAGTCCGCAGAAAACCCGGAGGCCTTGATGACGGGTGCCCACTGTGCGGTGTCGCTCACAATGCGTTTTTCAAGCACTTCACCGGGTGCGTAGTCGGCTTCAGTACCCATTTTCAGCAGTGCGTCACGCACCTCCTTCATGCCCACCACCTTGGCCGTTGCCATCTGCAACTGGGTCACGGTAGCGCTGGGTGTGGCGGCCGGCACAAACAGGCCTACCCATTCAAGGTCGTCAAACTGCGGGAAGCCAAGCTCCTTGAGCGTGGGCACGTCGGGCAACTGGCTGGATCGGCGCGCGCCATTGACCGCCAGAATCCTCACCCGCACACCGTTGTGCTGGATCAGGTCGGCAATGGGAATCACGCCAGCGGCAAGCTGCCCACCAATGAGGTCCTGCGCCACCGGTGCGGCGCCCCTATAAGGCACTGACAGCAATTTGGTTTTGGTGGCAGCGCCCAACTGGTAGCCAATGAACTGGGGTACGCTGCCCGGCGCGGGGACGCCATAGCTGGCGTACTTGGGGTCATTGCGCGCGGACTCCAGCCAACCGGCAATGCTGGTGCCGGGTGCGGCAAAAGGCACGGCAATCGACTCGTAAAAGCTTGAAAGACGCGCTACCGGTTTGAAGTCTTTCAGCGCGTCGTAGCGCACGGCCTTGGTGGTAAGCGTTGCCATCACCATCATGTGCGACGTGCCCAGCAACACAGTCAGGCCGTCGCCCGGCTGCGTCTTCACATACTCCGCCGCAATCGTGCCCCCCGCACCCACGCGGTTGTCTACCACCACCGTGGTCCCCAGCTCTTCCTTGAGCTTGTCGGCCATGATGCGTGCCAGCACGTCGGCCGAGCCGCCAGCGGGAAAGCCCACCACCAGCCTAACGGCACCGCGGTTGGTCGGCACCTGGGCCTGGGCCAGCCCTGCATGGGCCAATGCAACGGGGAGTGCAGCCATGCAAAGAAATTGACGGAGTTTCATGGTGTTGCCTTTCAAAGTGAACAGGGTGGGTTGAAGGAATCGGGCCAGATGCCTGGTATCAAAGCGCTGGGGTGCGTTTGAACCAGGGCATCGCCTGCTCCAGTTGGACCGCCAATTGCAGCAGCAATGCATCCGCACCAAACCGGGCCACCAGTTGCACGCCAATCGGCAGGCCACCACCCGATGGTCCATTTGCGCTCCAGTGCAGCGGCAGGCTGATGGCAGGTTGGCCCGTGGCGTTGAAGGCACCGGTAAATGGGCAAAAGGCCGCCATGGCCTCCTGGAATTGCACCAGTGTCAGGGTCTGGGTTGACAATGTGCCCAGCGTGACCGGTGGCGTGGCCAGGGCAGGCGTGATGAAGATATCGACCGACTCAAAAAACTGCCCGATGCGGCGAACTTCGCGGTTGATCACGCCAAAACGAGAGGCGTAATGCATGCCTGTCACCTGCTGGCCCATGGCAATGGCCGCGCGTGTGACGGGTTCCAGCTCGTCGTCGCGGGCGCTGCGGCCCAATTGTGCTTCGCGCGCTGCGACGAGCGCTGAAAGCCCGGTGACCAGCAGCACGCCGCACGCTGCACTCAGGGTGGGCGCGTCAAATTCGGGCTTGCGTTCTTCAATGTCGTGCCCCAGACCCTCCAGCACGCGCAGCGTGTTCTCGACCGCCACGCGGCATTCGGCATCAACCGCCTTGCCGCTGAACGTGGTGGTGGTGAACGCAATGCGCAGACGCCCGGGTGGCCGGTCGATGGCCTTCAGGTACGACCCCGCGTGCGGCGCAGTGAAATACGGCGCGCCAATATCGGGGCCTGCGGTGGCGTCCAGGATGGCGGCGCAGTCGCGCACCGAACGCGTCACCGCGTGTTCATGGCTGAGCCCGTGCGATGCCTCGCCGCGATGCGGCCCGGTGGGGATCAACCCGCGTGTTGGTTTCAGGCCGACCAGGCCGTTGCATGAAGCCGGTATGCGGATTGAGCCGCCACTGTCGGTGGCGTGGCTGGCCGGCAACATGCCGCTGGCCACAGCCGCTGCGGCACCGCCACTGGAGCCGCCTGCGATATGGGCCAGGCTCCACGGGTTGCGGGTCGCTCCCGTCATCATGGGCTCGGTGCTGGCGCTCATGCCAAATTCGGGCGAGGCCGTGCGGCCCAGAATCACAAAACCGGCGCGCCGCAACCGGGCGACCGTTTCGCTGTCACAGTTGTGTGTGTCACCTGCAAACAAGCGGCTGCCGTGGGTCAGCGGCATGCCCGCCACCGGCGCGTGCAGGTCCTTGATGAA
>JANOAP010000508.1:0-8415 GCA_031411175.1 Rhodoferax sp.
CCTGTGCGCACCGCAGAAGGCCGGCGTGTGCGCGAGGCCTTTGTGGCGGCGCCCGGCAACGTGATTGCCAGCGCCGACTACAGCCAGATCGAGTTGCGCATCATGGCGCACATCAGCGGCGACGCGTCCTTGTTGAGCGCCTTTACCTCAGGGTTGGATGTGCACCGCGCCACAGCGGCCGAGGTGTTCAGTGTGGCGCTGGACCAGGTGAGCAGCGAGCAGCGCCGTTACGCCAAAACCATCAACTTCGGGCTGATCTACGGCATGAGTGCCTATGGCCTGGCGCGTGCCCTGAACATTGACAACACGGCCGCCAAAAACTACATCGAACGTTACTTCCAGCGTTACCCCGGCGTCAAGCAGTACATGGACGAAACCCGTCTTTCCGCCAAGTCAAAAGGGTACGTGGAAACGGTGTTTGGGCGGCGCCTGCAACTGGCCGGCATCCTGAATGCCAAAGGGGCCTTGCTGGCGGGGCTGGAGCGCGCCGCCATCAACGCACCCATGCAAGGCACAGCGGCAGACCTGATCAAATTCAGCATGGTCAAGGTGCAGCAGGTGCTTGACGATGAAAAACGCACTACCAAAATGATCATGCAGGTGCACGACGAACTGGTGTTTGAAGTGCCCGAAGCCGAGGTGGACTGGATCAAAACCGAGATTCCTCGCATCATGGCCAGCGTGGCTGATCTGAAAGTGCCGCTGCTGGCCGAGGTAGGCGTAGGCATGAATTGGGAGAAGGCTCATTGACATTCGAGTGGGAAAAAGCGCATTGACTTTATGCGGTGCACATGGATGGTCTGTCCGCCACATTGCGGGTTTACCCCTGTGATAACCCTGCATTGCACCTGAACTCCCCGATTTACCTAGACTCTGACCGTTTGTATTTTCAAACCCACGGAGATTTACATGTTGCGCGAAGACCTTGCCTCTGATTTCAATTCCCTGTTGCCCGGCCAGACCACCGAAGCGGGTGCCACCCGCCGCACCGCCTTGCGCGTGGCGCTCGGCGTGGGCTACGCAGCCACCGCCATGCCCATCATGGCGCAAACGGCCATCAAAACCTCGTCCGACGGACTGAAAACGGGCGAAGTCAGCTATGAGGTGAATGGCTTCAAGGTGCCAGCCTTCTTTGCGGCGCCCGAAGGCAAGAGCAACCTGCCCGTGGTGCTGGTGGTTCAAGAGATTTTTGGCGTGCATGAGTACATTGCCGACACGTGCCGCCGCTTTGCCAAGGCGGGCTATCTGGCCATTGCCCCTGAGCTCTACGCGCGCCAGGGCGACCCCACCAAATATGGCGAGATCGCCAAGCTGATTGCCGAAGTGGTGAACAAGGTGCCTGACGCACAGGTGATGGCTGACCTCGACGGGGCGGTGAAGTGGGCCGGGACCCAGGGTGGCAACCTTGATAAAGTAGCCATCACCGGGTTTTGCTGGGGCGGGCGCATCACCTGGTTGTACGCTGCGCAAGGGCCGGTCAAGGCCGGTGTCGCCTGGTATGGCCGCATGGTGGGCGCGCCGAACGAGTTGATGCCGAAAAATCCGATTGATGTGGCCGCCAGCATGCGCGCACCTGTCCTCGGCCTGTATGGCGAAAAAGACGCTGGCATTCCCCTTGACACCCTCGATAAAATGAAAGCGGTTCTAGCCACAGGCAATGCCGCGTCAAAAGCGGCCCAGTTTGTGGTCTACCCCGATGCACCGCATGCGTTTCATGCGGACTACCGCCCCAGCTACCGCAAGGAAGCGGCCGACGATGGCTTCAAACGCTGTCTGGAATGGTTCAAGGCCAACGGCGTTGCGTGAGCCTGGCCCGAAGTCCACTCATAAATCATCTGTGAGATGATCAAAGACCGCCTCTCGGGGCGGTTTCTTTTTTGGACAAGCAATAAATTAGGCCGTTTGCCCACGTGCAGCGGGCATAGCCAGCTATGACTTTGGTAGCAATTTTGATGGGCACCCTGGTGGCAGGGATTGGCAGTGTCTGGTTGGCGGCGGCTTTGAGCTTTGGTGTGCTGGCGCGGTACACCCAGCACATGCTGAGCCTGGCAGCGGGCGCGCTGCTGGCCACGGCATTCATGCACCTGCTGCCCGAAGCGTTCGAGAGCCAGGCGGGTGCCCATGACCTGTTCATGACCTTGTTGATTGGCCTGGTGTTTTTCTTTCTGCTCGACAAGGCGGAGCTGTGGCACCACGGGCATGAGCACCACCATGAGGATGACGATACCGGGCATGAGCATGAACATGCGAACGGGCATAGCCACCCTCACGCTGCGCCCAAAGCGGGCAGTTGGGCGGTTCTCACCGGCGACAGCGTTCATTGTTTTGGCGACGGCATCCTGATTGCGTCTGCGTTCATGGCCGACATGCGTCTGGGCGCGATTGCGGCACTGGCCGTGCTGGTTCACGAAGTGCCCCACCACATGGGTGACCTGATGGTGTTGCGCACAGGCGCCAGTAACCGACAGATGGCGCTGGTCAAGGTGTCGCTGGCGGGGGCCGTCACCGCCATTGGCGGCATGGCCGGGTACTGGCTGGTGGAGCAACTGCGTGACTATTTGCCGTATTTTCTGGTCATTGCATCCAGCAGCTTTATCTACGTCGCTTTGGCCGACTTGATCCCTCAACTTCAAAAGCGCCTGACGGCCCGCGAGACAGCGGCCCAGGTGGCGTGGCTTGGCTTTGGCATTGCGCTGGTGACTTTGGTTAGCGGACTGGCCCACGCGCGTTAAAGCGGCTGCCTGAATTCCGACGCCCAGCAGTGATGCCTGGCCTTGGCTGGTACCCTGGGCCGTTGCGATCCGGGGTCTGAAAATTGGGGCTGAAGACCCGTCCGGCTACCGCAACACCCCCAGCGCAAACGGCAAACTCACCATGCCCAGCAGGGTTGACAAGGTCACCAGCCCCGCCACATATGCCCCGTCATAACCCATGCGCGTTGCCAGTACATAGCAACTGGAGGCCGCGGGCAGTGCCGAGAAAGCCATCAGCATGGTAGTTTGTACGGCTGACAGCCCCAGCAGGCGTGCCAACCCGAAAGCGACCAGCGGCAGGACCAGATGCCGGATGGACAGCACGGCGACCGTGAGAACCCGTGACCGGGTAAGGGCGCTGAGTTGCAAACCGGCACCGGCTGCCATCAGCCCCAGCGCCAGTGATGCGGCCCCCATGCGCGTCACCGTGGGCTCCAGCCACACCGGCATCACAAAACCCAGCAGGTTGGCCGCAAGCCCCACGGCTGTTGCAATGATCAGCGGGTTTCTCACCAGCTCCCGCATGAATCCGCGCTGGGCATGCCGCGCCATGGGCCAGACAGCTGCCACGTTGAACAGGGGCACACAGACACCGATCAGCACGGCGATCATCTGCAGGCCCTGCGGCCCGGCCAGGCGATCTGCCAATGCCAGCGCGATGTAGGAGTTGAATCTGAAGGCGATCTGTGCGCTGGCGGCGTGGTCACGCCGGTCAATATAGCGCCCCAGGCCGGGCAGGTAGGGTATCGAATAGGCCAGCGCAATGCCGACCAGCCCCATGGCCCAGCCGGCCACGATCAGGTTGGATGCGGCCCCCAGATCCAGCGGGCTTCTCACAATCGACTGAAACAGAAGCACCGGAAACAGGAAAAAATAGACCAGCGACTCCACCTGTTGCCATACCGTGCGGTTCAGGGCGGTGTAGCGGCAGACCAGGTAGCCACACAGAATCAGCGAGAAATCCGGGAAAAGCAGTTGGGCATAGTTCACGGCCAGAGAATACCAGCCGCCCACCCGGTTAATATGATGGGTTGCACGATGTCTTTCTGGAGCACCTCACCATGTCAATGCAACGCCGTACGATTTTTGCACTCAGCCTGCTGGCCATCACCACGGCCGCGGCCACCTCTGCCATGGCGCAGAGTTACCCCAACAAAGTCATCAAGCTGCAAGTGCCTTTTGCACCGGGCGGCACCACCGACATCATTGCCCGCACGATTGCAGATGCGCTGGGCAAAGCCATGGGCCAGCCCGTAGTGGTTGAGAACAAGGCGGGCGGCGGCGGCGTGATCGGTGCCAATGAGACGGCCAAGTCCGCGCCCGATGGCTATTCGCTTGGCATGGCCACGGTGTCCACGGTGGCAGCCAACCCGGCCATCAACCCGAAGACGCCCTATAACCCGCTGACCGATTTCACACCCATCATCAACATTGCCGCGACGCCCAATGTCATCGCTGTGCACCCCAGCTTCCCGGCCAAGGACTACAAAGGCTACATTGCCGAGCTGAAAAAGTCCCCCGGCAAATATTCCTATTCGTCATCCGGAACGGGTGGTATTGGCCACTTGCAGATGGAACTTTACAAAAACCTGAGTGGCACCTTTGTCACCCACATTCCCTACCGCGGTGCCGGCCCGGCCCTCAACGACACCGTGTCTGGCCAGGTGCCCATGACGTTTGACAATCTGCCGTCCGCATTGCCGTTCATCCAGAGCAACCGTCTGGTGGCCATCGTGGTGGCCGCGCCGCAGCGGCTGGCCCAGCTGCCGAATGTGCCAACCTTCAAGGAAGTGGGGCTGGAGCCGGTGAACCGCATGGCGTTTTATGGCATCTATGGCCCCAAGGGCTTGCCAAGAGAGGTGGTGGACAAGGTCAATGCGGGCGTGCGCAAAGCCCTGGAAGACCCAGCTGTGAAGAAGCGCATTGAAGACACGGGCTCCATCATCATCGCCAACACCCCCGAGCAGTTCACGGCCCAGATCAAGGCCGAGTTCGAGGTCTACCAAAAAGTGGTCGAGTCGGCCAAGCTAAAGCTGGACTGACCTGCCAGCAGGGTGGACGATGCTGACTTGACCCCCGGCCTGACCGTCGACCCGGCCAGCCAGGCGTCCATCGATGCCTTCATTGACGCGCTGTGGCTCGAAGAAGGCCTGTCCAAAAATACGCTGGGGGCCTACAGACAAGACTTGACGCTTTTCACGCGCTGGCAGGTGGCGCGGGGCAGCACACTGGATGACACGGTGGAAGCTGACCTCAGCGCCTATTTCTCTGCCCGCCACGCCGCAACCAAAGCCACCACGGCCAACCGGCGGCTCACCGTATTCAAGCGTTACTTTCGCTGGGCCCTGCGGGAGCGATTCACCAGCGCTGACCCGACGCTGAAACTTCAGCCTGCCCGCCAGGCGTTGCGTGTGCCCAAGACCCTGACCGAGCCCCAGGTCGAGGCCTTGCTGGCGGCGCCTGATGTTGACACGCCGTTGGGCATGCGCGACCGCACCATGCTGGAGTTGATGTATGCCAGCGGCTTGCGGGTGAGCGAGCTGGTCACCCTCAAAACCCTGAACGTGAGCCTGGCAGAAAACGTGCTCCGTGTCTTCGGCAAGGGTGGCAAGGAGCGGTTGATTCCGTTTGGCGAAGTGGCGAGCGACTGGATTGGCCGCTACCTGGGCTCCACGCGGCCCAGCCTGCTGGAGGGGCGACCCACCGACGACCTGTTTGTGACGAACCGGGGCCCCAAGGCGGGCACGGCCATGTCACGCGTGATGTTCTGGATGATCGTCAAAAAATACGCGCTGATGGCAGGCATCCACTCACCCATGTCGCCGCACACCTTGCGGCATGCCTTCGCAACGCATTTGCTCAACCATGGGGCGGATCTGCGGGCGGTACAAATGCTGCTGGGCCACGCCGACATCTCGACCACCACCATTTACACCCACGTGGCACGCGAACGGCTAAAAGCCATCCATGCCCAGCATCACCCCAGAGGATAGATTTTTATTCATCCCCCATGCTGTCGGCCCAGGCCAGCGCCTGCAAATGGGCCCAATTGACTTGATGGTTGCTCAGTTTGAGTTCCGTTGCGTAATGGGCGAAGGCCTCGTCGTTGACAGTTTCGCAAGCCCGCGTCAGTTCCAGAAAGGGTGCCAGCAGGCCGCGCTTGTGCAGCAGCGCGTCGGTCACCATTTGCGGCAGAGAAATGGTCTCCAGCGCCTTCTCAAGCGGTACGCCCAGCATGGTGTCCAGCAACGAGAAAACGCCGGTGATAAAAGCGTTGTCGCAGTCTTCAGGTGACAACAACTCGCCCGCCAGCAATTCCATCAGCCGCCCACGCACCACGGCCATCGCCCCGACAGCGGGTGCCGCGCCGCCCACGCGCGAGGTGGCCATCAGCAAGGCTGCCCAGCGGAACATCTTCTTGAGGCCCAGCAACATCACTGCATGGCGGAACGAGGTGATTTCGACGCTGAGGCCAAAACTGGCCGAATTGAGAAAGCGCAACAGGTTGAACGACAGCGTGGGGTCGCGCTTGAGAACTTCTTCAATTTCTGACGTGTCAGCCTGTTTGCGAACCAGATTGATCAGCTGAATGATGTTGGCCTGGGCCGGGCGGATGGTCTGGCCCTTGACCAGCACGGGCTTGGCAAACCAGTAGCCCTGAAAAAGCTTGATGCCCACCTTTTGCAGCACGTCGTACTGGGCCGCGGTTTCGACTTTTTCTGCAATCAGGCGGGCTTTGGACGCTTCCTGGGCGTACACAATGAACGGACCCACAGCCTCGGGCTTGAGCAGCGTCATGTCGAACTTGATGTAGGTGGCGTAAGGCAACCAGGACGCATAGGCTTTGGTCAGGACCGCGTGATTGAACGCCAGGCGAAAGCCACGCCGGGTGACGTCCTTGATGGCACGCAGGCGGCTTTCAATCTCGTCAGGGTCGGGCGCGTCCAGCGGTGGGAGTTCCAGCACCAGGCGCTCGGGCTGGACCAGCTCCAGATGGCCGCCTGCGAGGCTGTCGTGCGTGCAATTGATAAACAGTATCTTGCGGCCCACCAGCACTTCATTGTCGGCATGGGAGAGCACATTGAACAGCATCTCGGCATCGGTGGCTGCCGTGTGAACGCCGGGCCGGGTTGAGCGGTCAAACAACTCATAGCCAAACACGACACGGTTTTCATCCACGATGGCCTGACGTGCAATGGCCGTCGGGTCGGCCATCAGGGGGGCGGGCACGATGTCAGAGGGGTTGGGCATGGCTCTGTCGGAAGTGGTTTGAGCTTCATTTTAGGGGCCGATGCCGGTTTGTTGGCGGCGTCAATGCGCTGCTTTCTCCGAGCTGGCGAAGTTCAAGCGCTGTAAAGCCCGCCCGCAAACGGGCGCTCTCGTTGAAAGGAGGCTTGAGGCGCGGGGCCTTGAAGCGCTCGGTGAGCACAGCGTAGTGCGAAACCGGCGCCAGAGCGTCGCGCTCGCACAGCCAGCGGTACCAGTGGTTGCCAATGGCCACGTGGCCAATCTCATCACGCAGGATGATGTCCAGAATGTCCACCGCGCGCAGGGCGTCGGGCGTGCCGATCTGGCGCAGCTTGGCCTGAATTTGGGGCGTGGCATCCAGCCCCCGCGCTTCCAGCGTACGCGGCACCAGCGCCATGCGGGCGACCACGTCGTGGCGGGTCTGCTCGCACATGGCCCAGAGGTTGTCGTGGGCTTCAAAGCTGCCATAGTCCCAGCGCGGGTTGCCGTCTGGCATGACGTCCATCTGGCGCAGGTGCTCACGCAGCAGCGAAAAATGGTAGGCCTCTTCCTTGGCCACCAGAGCCCAGTCCAGGTAAAACGCGTCGGGCATGCTGTCAAAGCGCCACAGTGCATCGAGCGCCAGGTTGATGGCGTTGAACTCAATGTGGGCAATGGCATGCACCATGGCGGCGCGGCCATCCAGGGTGAGCGGCGAGCGGCGCGGCACCTTGGCGGGGTGGGTCAACAAAGGCCGTTCCGGGCGACCAGGTTGGACATCCTGCAATCGGTCTAAAAAGTTATGTGCTATTGAAAAAGTAGCTGCTTGAGCCCATAGCGATTGGGCTAGAGCGCATTTTGTCTCTGGATTGGGTTCGCAATAAGCCTCCAGCGCCCTCTGGCGCAGGCTCCCTGATCCGGGTGCGGCGGACGGCATCCGCTCAGGCGTAATCCGCGATGGGCACGCAACTGCAAAACAGGTTGCGGTCGCCATACACGTTGTCCACCCGGCCAATCGGCGGCCAGTATTTGACCTGTTTCAGGCTGGCCAGCGGGAACGCGCCGGTTTCACGGGAGTAGGGCCTGTTCCACTCGGCACCCATCAGGCTGGCGGCCGTGTGCGGCGCGTGTTTCAGGGGGTTGTTGTCTTGCGGCCATTCGCCGCGCTCCACCTTGGCAATCTCTTCGCGGATAGCCATCATGGCGTGGATGAAGCGGTCCAGCTCATCCAGCGTTTCGCTTTCGGTCGGCTCCACCATCAGCGTGCCGGGCACGGGAAAACTCAGCGTGGGCGCGTGAAAGCCGTAGTCCATCAGGCGCTTGGCAACGTCTTCGGCCGAGATGCCGTTGGCACCGCCGCTGGTTTCCTTGAGCTGGCGCAAATCCAGAATGCATTCATGGGCGACGTGGCCCGGCTTGCCATCCAATCCTTCAC
>JANOAP010000509.1:0-12830 GCA_031411175.1 Rhodoferax sp.
CCCGTGACCAGCCCCAGGCGGACAAAGTCACTGCGGGTCAGCGCGCGCGGGTCGTCAAGCGCCAGGTAGCCCATCACCGGCATGCGGTAATACTCAATTTGGCGGTAGCGCAGCGCGCCGTCCTGCCCGGAATGATCACCCACCAGGGGCTGCAGCAGGAACCCCCAGTGCGCGGCAATGCGGGGTGCACGGTGTTCTGACACGTGAGTCAGAAAAGCGTCGCGGTTCTGTGCGTCCGAGCAGCTCAGCACCTGTCCCTGCGGACCCAGCCACTCCACAGTCGCCATGCAATGCAGCGCCAGGCCCTGCGCGTCCCAGCCGGCCGGGTAGCCGCGCCCGAAGCGGTACAGCAGCTCCTGGGCTTGTGCGAGCGACAGATCGTCGGCGCTCACCTCCACGTTGAGCAGAACCAGGTCCACGTCGAGAAAAAAGTACAGGTCGGTGTGCACAATGTCCAGCGTGATCGGCTCGTCACCGGGCTTGGCCATCACGCGCACTTTTTGCACATCGGTGCGGCGGAATACCCGCATGGGGGAATCCGCTTCGCTGTCGCCACCTTGCGATTCACCTCCCGACCGTCGTGCCCGGCCCTCCCCGTAAAGAAAGCGCTGCACATAGGGCAGAAAGGTCACAAACTCGTTGTAGTGCCGCTCATGAAATTGATCGGCGGCCCCGGTGTATTCATCGACCACTTCGCGCCAGGGCGACGTGCCGCCTTGCTGGCTCAGGTCACGCAGGATTTGCCATGGTTTGGCGCGGGTGGACTCCATCTGGCCGCGACCTTGCAGTGGCATTAAGCGCAAGGGCCATAACAGCACCTGGCGGAAGTGCTTGACGCGGGGCGCGGCAGATGGATTCGACACGCTCAATCAGGGCTTGCGGCCCACAGCGGTGTAGAGCTCGCTCAAAGGCACGACACGCCCATGCAATGGCAGGATACGGTCCACATTGAGCTTGAGCCGGTCCAGGTTTTGCACCAGATTAACGTTGTTGTCATTCAGACGGGCAGGGGTGGGTGAGTTTGGCGCGCCGGGCGTGTAGGCATCGGCCTCAATCAGCAGTTTCTCGGCGGGCAAATAGACCATGTTGAAGCCCTGCGCATGCACACTGCCTTCGATGAAATAGACCTCGACGTTACGCTTCCCGTCGGTGAACACGCGCTTGCCATCCACGCTGCTAACGGTAGCGCGCCTGCCGGACCGGGCCAGCGCATCGGGCGCGACTGTGTTCGGGTTGGCCATGATCCGCTCGTAATAAGGGCGTGCCATGGCACTGCCCACAATCTCGACACCGTCGGCGGCAGCGGTGCGCAGGCCACCGGCATGGTCAAAATGATGGTGCGAGTTGATCACGTAGCGGATCGGCTTGGCAGAGAGCTTTTTCACCTCGGCCAGCACGGCACCTGCGCGACCATCGTAGAGCGGGCTTTCCACCAGGATCATGTGATCGGCCATTTCAATCGCCACGCTATTGTGTGAGCCACCGCCCAGCATCCACACGCCGTCCGCCATCTTGTCGGCCATCACGCGCTCGGCAAAGGCGCTGACCAGCGCCGGTGTTTCGATGCTGACCGCCACATTGGGCTTGACAGCACTCACTGTGAGATTGAACACCTCATGTCCGCCCATGTTCTGGCGGATCTTCATCGGGAACTGGACACCGTCCACAGCCCGGTAGTCGGAGTACCAGGTCGTTGTTGCTGTGTCGCCCAGCACCGGGCTGGGCTGCACGGACTCGACCCGTTCGACCTGGTTGGCCGCATTGATGTACGCGGTGGCGCTGAACAGGCCAGGCTGGCCGAAGGCAACAGCGGTATAGGTCTGCCCGTTTTCCGTGACTTTCCAGGCGCCGTTGTTGCTCTTGAGTGCCGCCTTGATCGCGCCGTGCGGTGAGGTCCACAGATCATGCACGCGGCCGCTGACTGCCAGGGGTGATGCGGCAGGCGCTGGCCCCACCATGTTCCAGGCGTAGCTGCCCTTTAGCAATCCGGTAGCACGTTGCTCGCCGGTTCCCAGCAGCGGCAGCGCGCCGCCGCCATTGGGCTCGGCGCGGTTTTGGGCAATGTCTTGCCGCAGTGCAACGCCTTCGTAGTCCAAAACACGGGTCAGGTTCGTCACGTTGAGTTTGGGCCAGGCCATGCCCGGCTGGTATGCCTGCCCGAAGATACCGCCTGAGCCGGCAGCGTCGAACTGGATCGATTTCAGGCCGGTACCGCCCATGGCTGCATTGGCCTGGTTGAGTGCAGTGGGGGCGTCTACCGGCTGCATCGATGCGCAAGAAGCCAAGGCGATGGCGCTGACGGCAATGAGCGGGACGGTGAGCTGAAACGTGCTCTGGGGTGTTTTCATGCTGTCTCCTAGGTGCTTTTGAAACTGGATTTGATTTTGCCTTACCCGCCGAAGCGCAGTAAGCTCCAGAAGGAGTCGGGGTGTGGGTTTTTAGTTGCATCCAGACGCTGGATAGTAGTGGGTATTTACCCCAAGTTCATGGATCACAAGCACGAGGAGTTATTGAATGACTGACCTGTTTTCGCTCAAAGGGCGCACCGCCCTTATCACCGGGGGCTCGCGCGGCATTGGCCGCATGATGGCCGCCGGCTTCCTGGCTCAGGGCGCACGCGTCTATATTTCGGCCCGCAAAGCTGCCGCCTGTGACCAGACCGCCAAAGAGTTGTCTGCCATGGGGTTGTGTGTGTCCCTGCCGGGTGACGTGGCCACTGTGGAGGGGGCGCGTGCACTGGCCGCAGCATTTGCTGCGCGCGAGCAAAAGCTGGACATTCTGGTAAACAACGCCGGTGCCGCTTGGGGTGCGCCTTTCGACGAATTCCCCGAATCCGGTTGGGACAAGGTGGTCGACACCAACCTCAAGGGGCCGTTTTTTCTGACACAGGCGCTCATCGCACAGCTACGCTTGGCCGGCAAGGACCGCCTGGCCAAGGTCATCAATATTGCGTCGATTGATGGGGTTTCAGTGAACCCGCAGGAAACCTATTCCTATGCTGCCAGCAAGGCGGGCCTCATTCACATGACGCGCCGCATGGCACTGCGGCTGATCAAGGACAACATTGCGGTGACGGCGATTGCGCCGGGGGCTTTCCCGTCGGACATGAACCGGGAAGCACGCGACCACGCCGAAGAAGTGTCGGGCCATATTCCTGCAGGCCGCATTGGCAATGCGGATGACATCGCGGGGGCGGCGATTTATTTGGCGTCGCGCGCGGGCGACTACGTGGTGGGCGAAACGCTGGTTGTAGACGGCGGCGTCACACACGCCCGCTAGAGCCACACCCACCATTGCCAAGCCCGACAGAGCCGCGCCCGGCGACGTCAGTTGGCCAAGGGCGTTGCCCCTTCGCGGCTCATGCGCTGCTGCTCCATGGCCGCGAGGAACGCGGTGCGGGCAGCACTGGCGGCCTTGGTCAGTGGGATCAGCGGTTTGTCCAGCGGGTGCAGCTTGTGGCGCTTGAGGCCGCGCAGTTGCACGGAGCGCTCCATGGTCTGAAGCACCCGCTCGGGCTCCATCATCAGGCTGAACGGATTGAGGCTGGTTATGGCGGTTCTCATGATTTCCCCTTGGCTCGCGGTCTAAACTGGCACGTGGAATAACGCATGGGATAACTTTAGGCCTCAATGGCCCCAATTTCAGTCGGCGAACGGATATGCTGCTTGTAGGTATTGCGCTGACATGATCCTTGCAAGCATTTCGAGTTTTTGATTTCTGGAGACACCAATGGACCACTTGAGCGGACTGGATGCGGCTTTTCTGTACCTTGAAACCCCGGAAACCCCCATGCATGTGGGCGGGCTGAATATTTACGAGTTGCCGCCCGGCTACCAGGGCGATTTTCTGGAAGACCTGCGACACCACATTGCCCAGCGCATGCACCTGGCCCCGGTGTTCCGGCGCAAGCTGGTCAACATGCCGTTCGAGCTGGCCAACCCCATCTGGGTGCTGGACGAAGACCTCGATCTGGAATACCACATCCGCAGCACCGTATTGCCCAAGCCGGGCACCCGCGCCCAACTGGACAAGCTGGTCGGCCGGCTGCACTCCAGCCTGCTGGACCGCAGCCGACCCCTGTGGGAGTTTTACGTGATTGAAGGCGTTGAGACGCCTGCCGACGCACCTGCCGGTACGCGCCGTGTCGCTTTCTACTCCAAGGTGCATCACGCGGCGCTGGATGGCGCAGCCGGTGTGGCGTTGGCCACGGCCATCATGGATGTCAGCCCCGTGCCGCGCCATGTGCGCCCCGCGCCTCGTCGCCCGGCGGCCAGCCCGGATAATTTTGGCATTGCCGAAATGGCGGTGGCCGGAATCAAAAATACGGCGGTGCAAACGGTCAAACTGGCGCGCAGCCTGCCTACCCTGGTGCGCACCGGATGGCGCTGGCTGCGCCCACCGCAAGACACGGGGCTGGCGAACCCGTCCACCACCGAAAAATCGGCCTGGTTTGCGCCCAAGACGCCGATCAACGTCAACATCACCAACCAGCGCGTGTTCTCCAGCTTTTCAGTGCCGCTGGCTGAACTTAAATACATCGCCAAAGGCAACGGGGTCACGCTGAACGACGTGGTGATGGGGATTTGCTCGGGGGCGCTGCGCCACTACCTGGCTGACCTCAATTGCAGGCCCGAGCAGCCGTTGCTGGCCGGTGTGCCGGTGAGTTTGCGCGAAGAAGGCAATACCGACATGAACACCCAGGCGTCGATGATGCGCATCAGCCTGGCCAGCCATATCAAGGACCCGATTGAGCGCCTTCAAGCCATCCGCAAGGCCAGTGCAGCCGCCAAGGCACTGACGGCCAGCATGAAATCGGCCATGCCCACCGACTTTCCGTCGCTGGGTGCGCCCTGGCTGCTCAGCGGCATGGCATCGTTGTTTGGGCGCTCCAAGCTGGCCAACTCATTGCCGCCGGTGGCCAACGTGGCCATCTCCAATGTGCCGGGCCCCACCATGGCCCTGTACATGGCCGGTGCCAAGATGTTGACCTATTACCCGGTAAGCATCGTCATGCACAGCATGGGCCTGAACGTGACCGTGCAGAGTTACAACGGCTCGCTCGACTTTGGCCTGATCGCCTGCCGCAAAGCCATGCCGGACTTGCCTGAGCTGGCGAAATACATGATGGCCGCGCACCAGGAATTGCTCAAGCTCACGCCTGCGCCTGTAGCGGCTAAAGTGCCAGAGGCGGCTGCGCTTTCGCCCGCAGCAGTTGTCAAGTCAGCACCGAAAGCGGCTGTGAAAAAACCGGCAGTTACCAAAAAGTTGGCCCTCAAATCGGTGCCAACCAAAAAGACAGTGGTACCGGCGAAAAAGGTGACGCCTGCGCCAGCCAGACGCACGCCAACAGTTAAACGGGCGGCGTAGGTTCAGGCCCCGCCGGTGGCTGTGCCCCGGCCGTGTCCCGGCTGTATTCCGTTAGTCAGGCGTCGTCGCCACGCATGATGCGCACTCTGACGCTTTTGCCCTTGATCTTGCCTGCGTTGAGTTTGGCGCAGGCAGCCTGGGCTACGTCCCGCCCCACGGCCACGAAGGTGCAAAACTCGGTGACCTGGATCTTGCCGATCTGCTCGCGGGTGTAGGCCACGCCGCCATCGGCACCGGTGAGTGCGCCCAGCACATCGCCGGGACGGATTTTCTCCTTGCGGCCCCCCAATATTTGCAGGGTGACCATGGGCGGTAAAAGCGGCCCCTTGCCGTTGGGTGTTAGCTCATCCAGCTTGTGCCACACCGAAGGGCGATTCTGGTACTGCTCGATCTTTCCCACAAATCCCATCTCATTCATGCTCGCCAGGCTGAGCGCCAGGCCCGATTCACCCGCGCGCCCTGTGCGGCCAATGCGGTGCACGTGCACTTCGGCGTCGGGTGTGATGTCGACGTTGATCACGGCCTCAAGCTGGGTGATGTCCAGTCCGCGTGAGGCCACATCGGTCGCCACCAGCACCGAACAACTGCGATTGCTGAATTGCGCCAGCACCTGGTCACGCTCACGCTGCTCCAGTTCGCCATACAGCGCCAGTGCGCTGAAGCCTTGGGCTTGCAGGTAGGCGATGAGGTCCTTGCACTGCTGTTTGGTGTTACAAAACGCCAGTGTGCTGATAGGACGAAAGTGGTTCAGTAGCGACGCCACCGCCTCAAAACGGTTAGCGCGCGTGACCTCATAAAAACGCTCTTCAATCAGGTTCTCAGCCTGCTTTGATTCCACCTTGATCTGCACCGGGTCGCGCATGAACTGCCTGGCCAGTTTCTCAATGCCCTCAGGGTAGGTGGCCGAGAACAGCAACGTCTGGCGCTCTTTGGGGGTTTGCTTCACCACAGTGGCAATGTCGTCGAAGAAGCCCATATCCAGCATGCGGTCGGCCTCGTCCAGCACCAGGGTGTTCAGTGCGTCCAGTGTCAGGTACTCGCGCGCCACATGGTCCATGATGCGCCCCGGCGTGCCCACCACAATGTGCGCGCCGCGCTCCAGAGAGGCCCGCTGGCCGCGCAGCGCAATACCGCCGCACAGTGTCACCACCTTGATGTTGTCCGATGCCCGCGCCAGGCGACGGATCTCCACCGTGACCTGGTCTGCCAGTTCACGCGTGGGGCAAAGCACCAGGGCCTGCACGGCAAATCGGCGCGGGTTCAGGTTGGCCAGCAGGGCCAGCGCAAATGCGGCGGTCTTGCCGCTACCTGTCTTGGCCTGCGCAATCAAATCCTTGCCCAGCAAAGCCGTTGGCAGGCTGGCGGCCTGGATCGGTGTCATCTCCAGGTAGCCGAGCTGGTTCAGGTTCTCCAGCGTGGCGGGGTTCAGGGGCAGGGTCTGAAAGCTTGTGGCCGCAGACGTGGCGATGTTTTGTGTCATGGGGCGATTATCGGTATCGCCGCACTATCAGGCCTTGTTTCAGGTCCAATAGGCCCATGGAACCCACAACCGACTCAGAACAGCGCCTGACCAACCTGGAGATCAAAGCCAGCTTCACCGAAGACATGCTGGAACAGCTCGACCAGGTTGTCGTGCGCCAGCAGCAGCAAATTGAGCTTTTGATCCGGGAGGTAACCCAACTGAGGCAGATGGCACCCGAGGTGCCAGGCAGCGCTGGCCGCAACTTGCGCGACGATTTACCGCCGCATTTCTAGCGCTTTACAACAATGCTTTAAACCATGTAACTACTCATGCCCCACTCGCAGGGTGAGCACGCATTTCCAAAAACACCGCAGAACTGGCTCTGCCAGGCTGCTGGTGTTGCCCCCAGCAAGGGGGAAAGCGCAGCGACACGCAGTGCGCGTAGCCGGGGGGTGAGTAGTTACTAAACCGTTTTGTCGAGCAGCGCACCCGTCATCTTGTTGCTGGTTTTGAACACGGCGAGATTGGCGATGAAGGCATTTCTGGCCTGCAACAGCGACACCACATCGGCCTCAAGCGACGAGCCTTCAGCGGAGGATTGGGTCAAAGTCGCGGCAACACCACCACCCGATTGCGCCGTCTGCACGACTTCCTGGCGATGAAAGCCGGGCGTTGCCAGGTTGGCAATGTTGTGAGCCGATGAATCCAGCTGGGCTTGCGCTGCGTTCATGCCTGAGAGTGCAATTGAGGAAATGGATGTCATTTCAGTTCTCCTGTGCAAACTATACGCGCTACGCTCGCGATATGGACATTGCTCATGCGCACATTGGCACATGGCACTGCAAAACCAATTTGCTATTATAGTTATAGCTGTTGAAGCCTATCAAACATGGGCTGGAGCCCATTTTGGCACCCAAAACCAAGCAAAACCCCATGACAACACTCCATATCTCATCGATGTTTGACGCCGGCGCCATTGAAGTCGTGAGCCTGGCAGAGGCTGGCGATATCCAGCTCAACATCCGCAAAGACAACGCGGGTGAATTTGCGCAATGGTTTCATTTTTCATTGCAGGGGGCTTGCGGCCTGGCGGTCACCTTGCGCTTTCTGAACGCCGGCCAATGTGCCTATCCCAAGGGCTGGGAGGGCTACCGCGTCTGCGCCAGCTACGACCGGCAGCACTGGTTTCGCATTGACACGCGCTTTGACGGTACAGTGATGTCGGCTGACATCACGCCGCAGACGCAGGTGGTTTACTTCGCCTACTTTGAGCCTTACTCGCATGAGCGCCACCTTGACCTCATTGGCTCGACCGCCGCTTCAGACCACGTTGAAGTGCAACACCTGGGCCAGACGCTTGACGGACGCGACATGACTTTGCTGCGCATTACCCATGCCAATAGCTCCACGCCAATTTCCACGCCAGTCGCCCAAAAAAAGAAGATCTGGCTTATCGCGCGCCAGCATCCTGGCGAGAGCATGGCCGAATGGTTTGTTGAAGGGTTTCTGGAGCGCCTGCTCGACGCGGATGACCCGGTGGCGCGCGTGCTGCTGGACCAGTGCGTGTTCTACGTGGTGCCCAACATGAACCCTGATGGCGCGGTGCGAGGCAACTTGCGCACCAACGCAGGCGGTGCCAACCTCAACCGTGAATGGGCCGCTCCCAGCCTCGACAAATCGCCAGAAGTATTCTGGGTGCGCCAGAAGATGCTGGAGGTCGGCGTAGACCTCAACCTGGATGCCCATGGTGATGAAGGCCTGCCCTATAACTTTCTGGTGGGTACCGAGGGCACGGCGGGGTATTCGCCACGCCTCGAAGCGCTGGAAGCGACTTTCAAGGCCGCGTGGCTCAGCGCCAGCCCTGATTTCCAAACGGCTCACGGCTATGGGCGCACCCAGCCCGGTGCGGCGAACATGACACTTGCCACCAACTGGGTGGGGCAGAACTTTGACTGCCTGGCCTTCACCATCGAGATGCCTTTCAAGGACAACGCGGACTTGCCCGATACCCAAACCGGCTGGAGTGGTGAACGCTCCCGCAAGCTGGGTGCCAGCGTGTTGCTGCCTATTCGGGCGGTGGTACACCAGCTTCGCTGAGGTGAGGCGCTGGCCGAAAGCGCTGGTTTGAGGCGCATCATGTGCTGATCAGCTTGAGGTCAAAGGCCCGTTCCACAAACCAGATCAGCGCAACCAGCAGGGTCAGCATCGATCCGCCTTTGAAAACGCCTTGCCGATAAAACGCGGTGTTGCGCAGCAGGTAAGCCAGGGGCAAAAAGGCAGAGACGATGGCCAGTTGTCCCATCTCAACGCCCCCATTGAAGCCCAACAAGGAGAGTACCAGCGTCTCTTGGGGCAAGCCCAGCTCGGCCAGCACGCTGGCAAACCCAAAGCCATGAATAAGGCCAAAGCCGAAGGCCACCAGCCAGCGTTTGCCCTGCACCAGGGGCCTCAGGTTGTTGGCTGCGGCCAGTATGACGGACAGGGCAATGGCGGCTTCGACCAGGCGTGATGGCAGGGAAACGAATCCAAGCGCTGCCAATGTCAGTGTGATGGAGTGCGCCACCGTGAACGAGGTCACCACCCACAGCACCTCGCCCAGCGCGAGCCTGAAGCGCGAAGCACCACGCCAGATTGATGCCTCGCGGACCAGCACGGCGGGCAGCAGCAGCGCCAGCAAAAACAGGATGTGGTCAAAGCCGATCCAGATGTGCCAGATGCCCTCTAGCAGGTATTGGGAAAACTGTGTCAATCGCGAAGGCGCACCCGCTTTGAATGGCAAGCTGCCACTCTCGGGGGACAGCACCGCCGTCTGCGTCACGCCATCCAGTGTCAGCTTCAGCAGGCCCCGGTGCAGGGCATCCAGATCGAACAGCAGCCGGTAGTTCAGTGACATATCACCGGTGGTTCCAGGGCACTCACCGGCCAGTTGCAGCACGGCGTAGCCGCCGTCGGTGTGGTCATCCACCATCAGATGCGCTACGCGCAGCTTGCACGCGCCACCCCGCTGCAATGCCAGCCGTCCCAGGGCCCAGGCTGACAGGTCACCCTGGCGCGCACGCAGCTCGCCCCAGGTGATTTCCGAGTTGCCATCGGCGTCAAGCCCCAGCGCAAAGTCAATGTCGCGCAACGCAATGTCCCATTGGCCGCTCACCCGCTGGCCCTGAACATCAAGGGTCAGGTAGCTGTCGCTGGCTTTGTGCGCCAGGGCGGGCGGCGACATCAGCAACAGCCAGCCTGAAAGCCCGATGGCCAGCCACCTCAGCACCCACCTCCACTGCTGCATCATGGACGGCGCTCCCTGACTGCTTCAGTGGCAGGGCGCTGCCGGGCCGAAGTCACGCCCAGTTGCCGCAGGCGCGGGTCTTCAAAACCACTGCTAGCCAGCCAGTCGCGCGCCATTTGGGCAGACGCCGGATCGCCCGCTGCAATCGATGCCTCGAGCAGAATGCGGGCGTCGCGCGGTTCACGCTGCACCCGGTAGTTGTCCAGCGCCAGCCGCACTGCCGCTGGCGCGTCGTTGCGCAGGCGCAAGCGAAAGCGCGCCTCTTCGGCGCGGTGGGTGGTGTCACCTCGTAGCCGCGCGGCGTCAAACCGGTCTTCCACCATCTGCACATGTTTTTTGGCAGCGGGCAATTTCAGAGCAGTTTCTGCTTCTGCAAGGCGCAACAACAGGCCATCGGATGCTTCCCAATTGGCGAGCAAGCGGATCACCTCCGCAGGTTGCCCCTGATCGAGCAGAAAGTCGCTCCAGGCCGCTAGAAGGTAGCCATCGTCCCTGCCCAAGGCCAGGGCATCGCGAAAATGACGAGCCGCCTGCTGGGGGTTGCCGCGCCAGGTGGCCACCTCGCCGAGCCGCGTCAACAACCAAAGCCGGTTATCGTCGGCGGCGGTGGCTTTCAAGGCCTGCTGCAATGAGGCATAACCGGCTTCGAGCTGACCGCCGTAAGCCTGTAGCAAACCCATACAGCCACCCGACATTGAATTTCTCCCCAGCCGTTGCAGGGAATCACACTCGTTGCGCGCGGCGGAGTAATTGGCCTGAACCAGGTAAATGGCGGCCCGCCATGCATGCGCCAGCGCCAGGCCAGGGTCCATCGCCAGCGCCTGCGCTAACTCGGCCAGAGCCTCTTCGAAGTGGTGCCGGTACTGCCACAACTGGGCGCGAACCACCCGCATGCTGGCGGGCATTGCATTCGTGAAGCGCGACACGACTGCCTCGGCATAACCCACGTAGCGAGGGTCGCCGTTGGCCATGGCCAGATCAAAATATTGCTGGGCCAGTAGCGTCGCAGATGTGGGGTCGGTCGGGGCCCTGGCAACAGCGGCGCGCAGTTCGACAAGCGAGCGTGAACGCGTGTCGATGGCGCGCATCGGCAGTTTCTCAAGCACCTCGGTGTCAGCACCCGGAACACGGGGTGCTGCGAGCGCGGATGAAAATACAAGGGATAACCCGAACCCGAATGCTATTTGTGACACTCGGGCCATGGGTATAGGCTGACTAAATCGCATTAATCACTTATATTACTGGCACGTCAAATTGGTGACGTCATTTTTTTAACCCCACCCGAGAGTTTATACATGAGCAAACTACTTTCCGTTTTGGTCGCTGCTGTTTTTGCAACCGTGTCCCTGTCTTCCATTGCTGCCTCGCACAGCGGTGCCCCGAAAGACGACAAAGCCATGGCTGACAAAATGGCCGCATGCAAGAAGATGGACGAGAAAAAGGCCGATGACAAAATGAAGGCCGAGTGCAAGAAGATGATGGAAGCCAAGAAGTAATTCTTGTTGCATCCGATTCGTCAAAGCGGGCTTCGGCCCGCTTTTTTTTGATTCCCAGATAGCCTGACTTAACCTATTCCAAACGCCCATGACCGATCTGCTTGATACGGAGTTCGCGGCCATTGCCGACCTGATTCACCACCATGCCACGCTGGCCCCCAACCGCCGGGCGCTGATCGAAGGCCCGCGTGTAATGAGCTACGCCGCGCTCGACGCCATGATGGACCGGGTGGCCTGCTCGTTGCAGCGTGACGGCCTGAAGCCCGGTGATGCCATTGCCGTTTGCGCCGCTACGTCGCTTGAGTACGCGGCCGTTTTCCTGGGAGCCTTGCGTGCCGGTGTTGTCGTTGCACCGCTTGCACCCAGTTCAACCCCGGAAAGCCTCAAACGCATGATGGCTGACGCCAGCGCACGGCTGATGTTCACCGATGCCTCATGTGCAGAACTGGTGGGCCCCGGTGAGTCAGCCGCACCAATAGCCACAGCCACCGGTGCCATACCGCGGATTGCGCTGGACGGATCGGCTTCGGGTCAGGCCTTGAACGACTGGCTGGCACCCACCGGACAACGCCCGCTGCTGGTGGCTGTGGAACCGGCCTGGCCCTTCAACATCATCTATTCATCCGGCACCACGGGCGAGCCCAAAGGCATCGTGCAGTCGCACGGCATGCGCTGGTCCCACGTGCGCCGGGGCAACGCGTACCAATATGGCCCGGACACCGTCACGGTGCTGTCTACACCGCTTTACTCCAACACCACGCTGGTGATTTTGTTTCCCACGCTCGGATTTGGTGGCACCGTGGTGCTGATGCCCAAGTTTGACGCTGCGGCTTACCTGCGGCTGGCGCAGACCCACAAGGCCACGCACACCATGCTGGTGCCGGTGCAATACCAGCGGCTGATGGCACGGCCAGACTTTGACGCGCATGATCTGTCCAGCTTCCGGTTCAAGTTCTCGACCAGTGCGCCATTTGGTGCGGTCATCAAAGCCGATGTGCTCAAACGCTGGCCCGGCGGCCTGATCGAGTTTTACGGTATGACCGAAGGTGGGGGCACCTGCATTCTGGAAGCACACCTGAACCCCACCAAGCTGCACACAGTGGGTCGGCCTGCCGAAAACCACGACATCCGCCTGATTGACGACGACGGCAAAGAAGTGCCCGCAGGCGAAGCCGGTGAAGTGGTGGGACATTCTGCCGGCATGATGACGGGCTACCACGGC
>JANOAP010000510.1:0-5154 GCA_031411175.1 Rhodoferax sp.
GCGAAGTGCTGGTCACCGAAAACTTCCGGCTGGCCGTACCGGACGAGAACTTCATGGAACACGGCGTGCTGTTTGGCACTCGCCCGGCATTCAGATTGCTGGCAGCCTCGTGAAAGGACAGGCAACCACCTACTCGGCTAGTTGTGCCGCGCGGCCTCGATATCAGGGGTGGTCACCCGCACATCACCACACTGGGCACGCTGGCGCAGGGCGTGTTCCATCACCACCAGGGCCAGCAGGGCCTCGGCAATGGGGGTGGCGCGAATTCCCACGCAGGGGTCATGGCGTCCCTTGGTGACGACCTCGACCGGATTGCCATTCACATCAATCGAATCACGCGGCGTGATGATGGAACTGGTGGGCTTGATGGCAATGCTCACCTCCAGGTCCTGCCCGGTGCTGATGCCACCCAGCACGCCCCCAGCGTTATTGGACTTGAAGCCCTGGGGCGAGAGCGAGTCGCCGTGCGTGGTGCCGCGCTGCGCCACGCTGGCAAAACCGGCACCAATCTCCACGCCCTTGACCGCATTGAGGCCCATCATGGCAAAGGCAATGTCGGCATCGAGCTTGTCATACAGCGGCTCACCCAGGCCAACCGGCACGCCAGACGCGGTGACACGAATGCGCGCCCCGCATGAGTCGCCCGCCTTGCGCAGCGCATCCATGTAGTCTTCAAGCGCCTGCACGTCGGCCACGGGTGCGTAAAACGGGTTGTTTGGCACGTGGTCCCAAGACTCAAACGGCAGCACCACGTCGCCCACCTGCGTCATGCAACCGCGAAACACCGTGCCGTATTTTTCGCTCAACCACTTCTTGGCGACGGCACCCGCGGCCACGGTGGGTGCGGTCAGCCGCGCGCTGGACCTGCCGCCGCCGCGCGGATCGCGCAGACCGTATTTGTGCAGGTAGGTGTAGTCCGCATGACCAGGCCGAAAGGTTTGCAGAATGTTGCCGTAGTCTTTGCTGCGCTGGTCGGTGTTGCGGATCAGCAGGCAGATCGGTGTGCCCGTGGTTTTACCCTCATACACGCCGCTGAGAATCTCGACCACGTCGGGCTCGCTGCGCTGGGTCACGTGACGGCTGGTGCCGGGGCGGCGGCGGTCCAGGTCGTGCTGAATGTCCTCCTCAGCCAACACCATGCCGGGGGGGCAACCGTCAATCACGCAGCCAATGGCCGGGCCGTGGGATTCACCAAAGTTGGTGACTGCGAAAAGGTTTCCGAATGTGTTGCCGCTCATGGCCGGAATTATCCCAGAAGCGTCGCATACGCCGTTCTTGCGGCTAATATGCTGGCTAATCAGTGCCCTTGGGGCGCTGCCCTAAAACGATGAAATCAGCGCCCGACACTTCAGACCAGATGGCACCGGCCACGGTGCCTTTCCAGACCCGACGCCTGCAGCAATTGCTGGGTGCCGTATTGATTGCAAGCTGCGTGGTCTGCATCACGCTTCTTGCAAGCCGTGTTTGGGAGCCGGGGTTGGTTGTGGCCATGACTGCTGCAGTGCTCATGCTGGCACGCTACCAGGCCCACAAGGGCCGTACGGAGCAGGCCGCCAACCTGATGCTGATCACGTTGACCGTATCGTTTTGCTATCTGATTTTCAGGGGCCAGGGCCTGCGGGACGAGGCCATTCTGGCGTTGCCCGGCATTTTGATCTTTGCCAGCATGTTTGGCAGCCGCAAACTGTACTTTGGGTTGCTGGCGGTCATGGCCTCCCTTCTCGCGCTGATCGGCTTGACGCACCTTTTGCACTGGCGGTCCAACATCCCCAGCGACGTGCGGCTGGACACTTTTGTCACCATCATCGCCATTTTGTCGGTGATCGGCTATTACGTCTGGCTCATGGCAAGCGACCTGCGCAATACCATGGCCAGCCTGGAAACCGAAAACAGCCGCGCGCGCAAGTCGATGGCGCAAATCGAAGTCCTCGCCCACCACGATGCGTTGACGGGCCTGCCCAACCGCACGCTGGCGCGCGACCGCTTTCAGCAAGCTGCCTCGCAGGCCCTGCGCAGCCAGTCGCGGGCCGCCCTGCTGTTTCTGGATCTGGACAATTTCAAAACCGTCAATGATTCTCTGGGCCACGACGCCGGAGACGCCCTGCTTCGCGACGTGGCCACCCGCCTGCTGGCCACGGTGCGCGCCAATGACACCGTGAGCCGGCAAGGCGGCGATGAATTCCTGATTGTGCTGGGTGATCTGACCGATGACGAGGCGGTAGCGGCCATTGCCCTGAAACTGGTAGAGCAATTGGCCAGGCCATTCCAGATCAACGGGCTGGAAGTCGTTGTCACCTGCTCGCTGGGCATTGCCATGTTCCCCGGCAATGGCACTGATTTTGATACGCTGATCAAGCACGCCGACATGGCGATGTACCAGGCCAAGGATTCAGGTCGCAACGCGTTCCGGTTTTTTGATGAGCAAATGAACATCAACGTGGCCGAGCATCTGCATCTGATTTCGGCCATGCGCGCAGGGTTGGCCAACGGGGAGTTCAAGCTGCACTACCAGCCCCAGTTTTCGCTGAAAGACCAGCGCGTGGTGGGGGCCGAGGCGCTGCTACGGTGGCACCATCCGGAGCTGGGATCCGTCTCACCAGCCCGCTTCATTCCACTGGCCGAGCGCAGCGGCCTGATTGTGGCCATTGGCTCATGGGTGCTGTACGAGGCCTGCCGCCAGGCCAAAGCATGGCAACTCGCGGGCCTGAATGACCTGGTGGTAGCCATCAATATTTCGCCCGTTCAATTTCGCAACGATGGCATTGAGCGGGACATCCTGAACGCGCTGGCCAAGGCAGACCTGTCGCCCCTGTGCATTGAGCTGGAGTTGACCGAATCCCTGCTGATTGCCGAGGCCACACAGTTAAGCGACATGTTGAGACGCCTGCGCGCCATGGGTCTGCGTTTTTCCATCGATGACTTTGGTACCGGCTATTCCAACCTGGGCTATCTCAAGCGCTTTGACGTGGAACGGCTCAAAATTGACCAGTCCTTCGTGCGGCGCATGACCACCGATGCCAACGACGAAGGCATTGTGCGGGCCATCGTGCAGATGTCTCACAGCCTGAAACTTGATGCTGTGGCGGAAGGCATTGAAGACGCTCAGGCCCTCGCCAACCTGATCGACATGGGCTGCGACTACGGGCAGGGCTTCCATTGGTCGCCAGCGTTGCCGCCAGATGAGTTTTTGAGCTTCGTGCAGAGTCGCCGCCGACCCACCTGACGCCTGACCAGGCGCACTGACGCTGGAACAGTTCCTGCTAGTTGTTGCATTGCAACAATGCATTCACTGATCAGGAGAGCCCATGCTAGACCGCACCCATACCAAGTTTTCTCATGTCAAACCAGGCGATACCCAGTTTTTACCGGGTGGTCTTCGCGATTTTTTCCTTTACCGCGACCTGGGCGTCGCCGAAGCCACCAATGGCAAGGTGATTGCGCACCTTGTTAAGGCCAATATGGCACCAGAAACAGGCACGGGCTGGCACCGGCATGAGGCAGAGTTCCAGATTGTGATCATGACCAAGGGTTGGGCACGCTTCATGTATGAAGACAAGGAGACCTTGGTAGAGGCTGGTGACGTGGTGCACCAGCGCCCCGGCATTCGCCACTTTTTGTTTGACTATTCGCCCGACATGGAATACCTGGAAATTGTGGGGCCAGCTGATTTCACATCGGTAGACGTTGAGCCGGTGTGCGCTATTCCCCCACTTACACCCTGGAAATAGGCCCCCCCCGATGCGGCCTGCCGCCGCCTCCCCCTCAAGGGGGCGCAACCAGCGGCCCGGCGAAGCCGGTTCCGCGGTGGCCCACGAACTAACCCCCGTCAAAACTCAGCGTCAAGCTCGTCGATTTCGTCGGGTTCTTTTTTCGCTTCCGCCACCCATTCCTTCATGGCGGGCAACTCCATGATGCGCTTGCAATACGCCACGCTGGCCTTGTCCAAAGGCACGTCATAGGTGAGGAAACGCGTGACAACCGGCGCATACATGGCATCAGCCACAGAAGGCAACTTGCCAAAGAGGTAGGGGCCGCCATAGGTGGCAAGACACTGCTTCCAGATTTCCAGAATCCGGTCAATATCGGACTGCGCCCGTGACCATACTTTGAAGTTAGGGAAGTGCGCCTTGATGTTCATGGGCAGCGAGCCGCGCAATGAGGCGAAGCCCGAATGCATTTCACCGCAGATCGCACGGCAGTGGGCCCGTGCAGCCACGTCAGCAGGCAGCAACTGCGCCTTGGGTTTGATCTCGTTCAGGTACTCGGCAATGGACAGGGTGTCCCACACCTTCACGCCGCCGTGCTGCAAGGATGGCACCAGCATGCTGCTGGACAGCAGCAGCATTTCGGCCTTCATAGCTGGGTCATCTGGCGAAATGACTTTTTCAGTGAACTCAAGGCCAGACAACTTGGTTAACAGCCAGCCGCGCAAGGCCCAGGCTCCGTAGTTCTTGCTGCTGATCGTCAAAACGGCTTTTGCCATAGGGGAACTCCAGGGGCCATGAAAGATTTCGCAGACTGTTGTGCAAGGGTTGTGCCAGTATTTACCTTGCGATGGCTTGACTGGCCCGTAACTTGCCTGCTGTCTCCTTAAGCGGACCTCTCGTCCGTTCAACACCAGGAAAACCATGCTGTACCAGGCCTATCAAAATCAGTCAGACCTGATGTCACCGTTTCGCCTGTTGGCCCAAAGCACCAGTGCCGCCTTCTGGCTCGGCAAGACTGAGGGTTCCCTCCTTCGCAAGATGTCAGCGTCCATGGAAGTGTTTTCGCGTATGCGACTCACCCATTCGCGTCCAGCCTGGGGTATCACCAGCGTCAAGATGGGCGAGCAGGAGGTGCCCGTCACCGAAGAGAAAGTGATGAGCATGCCGTTTGGCACACTGCTTCGCTTTAAAAAGGATTTACCCGCTGATGCGGCCTACCAGCCGCCCGTGTTGCTGGTGGCACCGCTGTCAGGCCACTTCGCCACCCTGCTGCGCGAGACGGTGCGCACGCTGCTGCAAGACCATGACGTCTACATCACCGACTGGCACAACGCGCGTGACGTGTCGCTTAAACACGGGCCGTTTGCGCTGGACGACTACATCGACCACATGATCCGGTTCATCGAGACCATTGGCACCGGCACCCACGTGGTCGCCGTGTGCCAGC
>JANOAP010000511.1:0-3190 GCA_031411175.1 Rhodoferax sp.
CAAAGCCGCCTTCGTCACCCACTGCAATGCTCATGCCCTTGTCGTGCAGGATTTTCTTCAGGGCGTGGAACACTTCTGTACCGTAACGCACGGCTTCACGAAAGCTCGGGGCACCCACGGGGATGATCATGAATTCCTGCAGATCCAGGTTGTTGTTGGCGTGTGCGCCGCCGTTCACCACATTCATCATGGGCACCGGCATCTGCATGCTGCCCATGCCGCCAAAGTAGCGGTACAGCGGCAGGCCGGACTCCTCAGCCGCTGCGCGTGCCACGGCCATCGACACGGCCAGCATGGCGTTGGCTCCCAGGCGACTCTTGTTTTCAGTGCCGTCCAGGTCAATCAGGGTTTTGTCCAGAAAGGCCTGCTCGGAGGCATCCAGCCCCAGCACCGCTTCGGAGATTTCGGTGTTAATGAACTCCACGGCTTTCAGCACACCCTTGCCGAGGTAGCGACTTTTATCGCCGTCGCGCAGCTCAATGGCCTCGCGCGATCCGGTGGACGCGCCCGAGGGCACAGCTGCGCGGCCCATGGTGCCGCTTTCCAGCAGCACGTCGCATTCGACGGTGGGGTTGCCGCGCGAGTCCAGAATCTCGCGGCCTACGATGTCAACAATTGCACTCATTTATTCGACCTCTTTAAAGTTTTTGAATTTGTTTTAAGCCCTCCCCGCAAGGGCAGGGTTGGAGAGGGTGTCAGCTCACCCCTTCAACCAGAACCATGTTGAAAAAATCGGTCGCGCCCTGGCGTTTTTCACGTGCGGCGCGGTACAGTTCGGCGGCGTAAAAGGTCTTGGCGGCGTCATAGCTGGGGAAGCGCAGCATGGCAATGCGCGCGGGCTTCCAGTTGCCTTCCAGCGTTTCAAACTTGCCCCCGCGTACCAGGTATTCGCCGCCTGCAGCGGCTACAGCGGCGGGTGCTGCGGCCATGTACTTCTTGTACTGCTCCAGGTCGGAGATTTGCATGTCAACAAAAATGTAGGCGGCGGTCATGGTGTTCTTCCGGTAGTGTCAATTGAAGTGGTTTTCAAGGAAGCCGTTTTTCTTGGTCACGCGGTCCAGCGCCAGCAAGGTCTCCAGCAGGGCTTTCATGTGTTTGAGCGGCACCGCATTGGGGCCGTCACTCAGGGCTTTGGCGGGGTCAGGGTGGGTTTCCATGAACAAGCCCGCCACGCCCACGGCCACCGCTGCACGCGCCAGCACCGGCACCATCTCGCGCTGGCCACCGCTGCTGGTGCCTTGCCCGCCCGGCAACTGCACCGAGTGGGTGGCATCAAACACCACGGGCGCATTCGTTTCACGCATGATGGCCAGGCTGCGCATGTCGCTCACCAGGTTGTTGTAGCCAAAACTGGCACCGCGTTCGCAGGCCATGAAGTTGTCTTCCGGAAGGCCCTTGTCACGCGCTGCGGCGCGGGCCTTGTCGATGACGTTTTTCATGTCGCCGGGTGCGAGGAACTGGCCTTTTTTGATGTTGACCGGTTTGCCGCTTTGCGCCACAGCCCGGATGAAATCAGTCTGGCGGCACAGGAATGCGGGGGTTTGCAACACGTCCACCACCGCACACACCTGGGCAATCTGGTCTTCCGAATGAATGTCGGTCAGCACTGGCAGCTTCAACTCTCGTTTGACCTTGGCCAGTATCTCCAGCCCCTTGTCGATGCCGGGGCCGCGAAAAGTGCTTCCGCTGGAGCGGTTGGCCTTGTCAAAACTGCTCTTGAAAATAAACGGTATGCCCAAGCTGGACGTGATTTCTTTCAACGTGCCGGCGGTGTCCATTTGCAATTGCTCGGACTCGATCACGCAGGGCCCAGCGATCAGAAAGAATGGCTGACTGAGCCCAATGTCAAAGCCACACAGCTTCATGAAGATGTGACCCCCACGCTTGCCACTCCGTGTGCTGCGCTGCCCCCCGTGGGGGCCGCATTTTGCCTTGGGGCGGCCCGGCGGCAAAACATCACGCAACCGCCTTCAAATTCTTGCCCGCCGTCTGATGGTCCAGCGCGGCCTTGATGAAGGCGTTGAACAGGGGGTGGCCATCCCACGGGGTGGACTTGAATTCGGGGTGAAACTGCACGCCTACAAACCAGGGGTGAACGGTCTGGGGCAGTTCAATCATTTCCGTGAGCTGCTCGCGCTGGGTCAAGGCTGAAATTACCAGGCCGGCCTGGCGCAAGGTGTCCAGATAATTGACGTTGGCTTCATACCGGTGGCGGTGGCGTTCGGTGACCACATCGCCGTAAATCTCGTGGGCCAGCGAGCCTTTGGCCACGTCAGAACTTTGTGCGCCCAGGCGCATGGTGCCGCCCATGTCAGAATTTTTATCACGGGTTTTGATGGTGCCGTCTGCGTCTTTCCACTCAGTGATCAGGGCGATGACCGGGTTGGGATTTTCGGGTTCAAACTCGGTGCTGTTAGCGTCCGTGAGGCCGGCCACATGGCGTGCGAATTCAATCGTGGCCACCTGCATGCCCAAGCAGATACCCAGGTAGGGCACCTTGTTTTCGCGGGCAAAACGTGCCGCGCAAATCTTGCCTTCAATGCCGCGTTTGCCAAAGCCGCCGGGCACCAGCACGGCGTCAAACTTGGCAAGCCTTGAGACGCTATCGGCGAAAAGTGTTTCGGAGTCAATGTAGTCAATCTTCACGCGCACATGGTTCTTCATGCCGGCGTGGCGCAGGGCTTCGTTCAGCGACTTGTAGCTGTCTGACAGATCGACGTACTTGCCCACCATGGCGACGTTCACTTCGCCCTTGGGGTGCTCGGTCTCGTACACCAGGTCATCCCAGCGCTTGAGGCTGGCGGGCGGCGTGTTCAGGCGCAGCTTGTCGCAGATCAGGCCGTCCAGCCCCTGCTCGTGCAGCATGCGTGGCACCTTGTAGATGGTGTCGACATCCCACATGGAGATCACGCCCCATTCGGCGACGTTGGAGAACAGCGATATCTTGGAGCGCTCTTCTTGCGGAATCGGGCGGTCGGCGCGGCACAGCAGCACGTCGGCCTGGATACCGATTTCGCGCAGTTGCTTGGCGGTGTGCTGGGTCGGCTTTGTCTTGAGCTCGCCGGCGGCGGCAATCCAGGGCAGGTAGCTAAGGTGCACGAAGGCGGTGTTGTTCGGGCCCAGCTTCAGGCTCATCTGGCGCACGGCTTCCAGGAAGGGCAGGGATTCGATGTCGCCCACGGTGCCGCCG
>JANOAP010000512.1:0-6976 GCA_031411175.1 Rhodoferax sp.
GGCATCAAGAATATTGACGGCGTTGAAGTCGTCTCGCTCATCAGCCGCGATTTGGAGAAGACCCAGGAAACCGCCGTCAAGTACGGCATCAAGCATGTCACCACCAATCTGGAAGACAGCCTGGCTCTGAAGGAAGTGGATGCCGTCATTTTGTGCACGCCCACACAAATGCATGCCGAGCAGACCATCGCCTGCCTGAAGGCGGGCAAACACGTGCAGGTAGAGATTCCGCTGGCCGACACCCTCAAGGGCGCGCAGGATGTGGTGGCGCTGGCCAGGACCAGTGGCCTGGTGGCCATGTGTGGCCACACCCGCCGCTTCAACCCCAGCCACCAGTATGTGCACAAGGAAATCGTGGCGAAGCGGTTCAACATCCAGCAGATGGATGTGCAGACCTATTTCTTCCGCCGCACCAACATGAATGCGCTAGGCCAGGCCCGCAGCTGGACGGACCACCTGCTGTGGCACCACGCGGCTCACACGGTTGATCTGTTTGCTTACCAGTGCGGCAGCCCCATCGTGAAGGCCAACGCCGTGCAAGGCCCGATCCACCCCGCTTTGGGTATAGCCATGGACATGAGCATCCAGCTCAAGGCCGCCAATGGCGCGATCTGCACCTTGAGCTTGAGTTTCAACAACGATGGCCCGCTGGGCACCTTCTTCCGCTACATCGGTGACACGGCCACTTACCTGGCGCGTTACGACGACCTCTTCAACGGCAAAGATGAAAAGATCGATGTGAGCAAGGTGGACGTGAGCATGAACGGCATCGAGCTGCAAGACCGTGAATTCTTCGCCGCCATCCGCGAGGGCCGTGAGCCCAACAGCAGCGTGGCCCAGGTGCTGAATTGCTACCAGGTGCTGCACGACCTGGAACAGCAGCTGAATGCAGGTTGATGGTCGCAGGCTGGTTGCTACATACTAAATAGCTGTCCAAGCAATTTCCACGGGGGCTAGAGCCCGATATGACAGGTAAAAAGCATGCAAAAGCGCAAAATCGGCCCGTTTGAAGTCTCGGCCATCGGCCTGGGCTGCATGAACCTCAGCCATGCCTATGGCGTGCCGCCCTCGGCAGAGCAGGGCGAGCGCGTGCTGTTGAGCGCCCTGGATGCAGGTGTGACGCTGTTTGACACGGCCACGCTCTACGGCTTTGGTGCCAACGAGACCCTGGTGGGCCGGGTGATGAAGCCGCACCGCGACAAGTTCACGCTGGCCAGCAAGTGCGGCGTGCAGGGTGTGGATGTCAACGGCGACGGCAAGCTGGTGCGGGTGATTGATGGCCGTCCTGATACCCTCAAAAAGACATGCGAAGACAGCCTGCGCCGCTTGCAGACGGATGTGATCGACCTCTACTACCTGCACCGCTGGGACAAGAAGGTGCCGATTGAAGACAGCGTGGGTGCCTTGAGCGACCTGGTGAGCAAGGGCAACATCCGCAGCATCGGCTTGAGCGAAGTCTCTGCCGCCACGCTGCGCAAAGCCCATGCCGTGCATCCGATTGCCGCCGTGCAGACCGAGTATTCGCTGTGGACGCGTAACCCCGAGATTGCCGTGTTGGACGCCTGCCGTGAACTCGGCGTGGCCTTTGTGGCGTTCAGCCCGGTGGCCCGCGGTTTCCTGTGCGGTGGCCAGATCGACATCGACAAGCTCGACGCCAAGGACATTCGCCGGGGCCAGCCGCGCTTTGCCGCAGAGAACTTCAGCGCCAACCTCAAGCTTCTACCGGCCTACCACCAGCTTGCCGCAGAACTGGGCTGCACACCCGCCCAACTCGCGCTGGCCTGGCTGCTGCACAAGGCACCGCACATCATCCCCATCCCCGGCACCACCCGTGTTGAGCACCTGAAAGATGATTTGGGCGCGGCCAGCGTGCAGTTGTCGGCTGAAGCCATGGGCCGGGTTGAAGCCCTGATCAACCAGAAAACGGTGGTCGGACCACGCTACAACCCGCAAGGCTCCAGCGAAGTCGATACCGAAAACTTTTAGCCCACGCAGGTTGGCAATTTCGTTGGATCAGCAACGCCATTGGCGGTATGCTGGTGCATCGTGAAAGGGCCGATTCATGGACTCGCTACGGACTGTCGTTTTTCGGTTTGCAGGTGCCGAGTTCGAACAACTGAGTGGCACCCTGCGGACGGGTGAACAGGAACGGCGTCTGCGTCCACAGACCGCTGCTGTGCTGGCCCAACTGCTTGAGCACGCGGGGCAGCTTGTGACCCACGAGGCGCTCATCCAGTCCGTCTGGGGTGACACCATCGTCACCGACAACTCCCTCGCGCAATGTATTTCCGAGATACGTGGCGTGCTGGGTTCAACGCCGGACAAGGTGATCGAAACGGTGCCCCGGCGCGGCTACATATTGCGGGCACCTGTCACGGTTGCGGCCTTGCCCGATGTGCCAGATGCCAAGCTGCAAGGCCCTGCGCCACCAGGTCATGCCGTCGCCACTGGCGATGTCTTGCAGCGGCCATGGTGGATGGCAGGGGTCGGTGCAATCGGACTTTTTCTGTGTGCGGCCCTGTGGTTTGGCGTGAAGCTGACAAGCAGCCAGGAGCCGGTGCGGCTGTCGCTGGCGGTACTTCCGTTTCAGACACGAGCTGCCGCTTCAGACCAGTCCTGGTTCGCGGAGAACGTCGGGGAAGACATCACCATGAACCTGTCGCGTATCCCAGGCGCGCATGTCATTGCCCGGGTTTCCACCCAGGCCTATTCAGCGCCTGGTGTTGATTTGCGCAAGGTAGGGCAGGAGCTGGGGGTGCGCTACGTGGTGGCGGGCAATGTTGATCGCGCGGGTGACCAGGTGTCCATGAACCTCTACCTTGCTGACACTACCAGCGGTGTTATCCGCTGGACCGAGCGGTTCGAGACGACTCTGGCCCGGTTGGAGTCCACTGAACGTCTGGTGGCAGACCGCGTGGCCCATGCCCTGCATGTGAGCGTGGTGGCAGCTGAAGCACAGCGCCTGGAGGCGAACGCGAGCCGTAGCCTGACCGCCGACCCGGCCGCTGAAGAGCTGGCCCTGGAGGCATGGGCGGCCTGGAATCGGGGCTCGCCAGCCGACGTGGCTCGTGCCAAGGATCTGGCCCAAAAAGCGCTTGCGCTGGACAGGCGCTCGGTGCTGGCCTGGAAAACCATGGCCAGCTGGCATTTGCGGGCGCGCATCAGCCAATCCATGCCGGCCGAGGCCGCCGTGGCAGGCGCCGAGTCGGCCGCGCAACATGCCATGGACATTGACCCCGGACATCCTCTGGTGCATACCGTGTATGGTGCGGCCCTTGCCTTGCGTGGCAAGCACGATGAGGCCCAAGTGGCGCTGGAGCACGAAATTGCCACCAACCCATCCCACCCTGTCGCGTACTACTACCTGGGCCTGTCCCATCTGATGCGCGGCCAGCCCGAGCAGGCTATCGCGCAATATCGGCGAGCGCTGGACATCAGCCCGCGCGACCCGCGTGGTTCCCGGTTCCACCGGTATCTGGCGCTGGCTTACCTTCATAACCACGATCTGCCATCTGCGCTGCGCCATGCCAAAGCCGCAACCCAAGTCCCCCAAGTGGACAGGACGGCCTGGGCCATGCTGGCGTCTGTGTGCGCGCTGTCAGGTGACCCGCCCTGCACCGAATCTGCGGCGGCCAAGTTACGCCAGCTTTGGCCCGCCTTCACGATAGCGCAGGGGGAGTCCGAGTGGCCACCTGCCAGCGCCGAATTCACTGCCCGCCATGCCGACTATTTACGTGGCCTCAAGCTGGCCGGCTTCAATGACCGGGCCGGGCCACAGTGATCTTCGATGTCGCGAGGCTACCTCTTTGGCGCGTTCGCCAGATCAAAGAAACGTGTCGCGGACGGGCCAACGCCCACGATCTGCACCACCACACCGTCTTCCTTGATCTGGGAGAAATGGTTCACGTTAGCCGGCTCGGTATAAAAGCTCCCGGCCGGCAGGGCTTTGAGTTTGGCCGCGTCAAACTTGTCGCCGTAGCCCACGTACCAGGTGCCTGAAATGATGGTGTACGCCCGGCTTTCAGGATGCGAATGCGCGTGCGAAATGCTGTTGGGTGGAAACTTCACCCGCTCAACATAAGGCCCGGGTTTGGTGGAGTCGCCGATCAGGGCGGCAATTTCGTGGCCCGGCACACGCCCCGGTTTCCACACCAGCTCGTCGGTGGTGATGCGCAAGGCACCTTCGGGCAGGTCGTCTGCAGCACACGCACCGGAAACGGTCATGCATAGTGCCAGGCCGGTGATCCAACTCATTGAGCTCATGGGTTTGACGTCAAGTTTGAACATGGGGTCCTCCAGTAAAGACAGGTTAAAAAAGTTGCCGGATGCTGCAACCCCTCCAGCTTGGACTTGGCGGCCCAAAAAGTCTTGAACAAACCCTGAAATAGACCTGAAACTGACTGAATTCGGGGCTTGCGCGGGTAAATCCCCTTGGGAGGGCCCGGTGTTTGCTCAAAAATTTGCTGCAAATAAGAGGAGTCAGCATGTACCAGATCAACGTCAACGGCAAATCCCACACGGTCGATGCCGAACCCGAAATGCCCCTGTTGTGGGTGCTGCGCGAAGTCATCGGCCTAACCGGCACCAAATACGGCTGCGGCATTGCGCAATGCGGTGCCTGCACGGTGCACCTGGAAGGCCAGCCCGTGCGCTCCTGCGCCATCCCCGGCTCGGCGGTGGCGGGGCAGGCCATCACCACCATTGAGGGCCTGTCGGCCAACTCATCGCATCCGGTTCAGAAGGCCTGGGCAGAGCTGGACGTGCCGCAATGTGGCTACTGCCAGTCCGGCCAGATCATGGCGGCGGCAGCATTGCTCAAAAACACCCCCAAGCCGACGGACAAGGACATTGACGACGTGATGTCCAACATCTGCCGTTGCGGCACCTATCAGCGCATTCGCGCTGCCATCCACGTGGCGGCGGGCACGCGCACGGCGGATGCGGGTGCCGACTATGAACTCATCAAACAACTACAGGCCTGAGGAGAAGCAACATGACTCAAAACATGGCACAACTCTCTCGCCGCAGTTTCATCATCGGCTCTACCGCCATCGCACAAGGTGGTCTGGCGCTGGGCCTGAACCTGGCTTTGGGCAGTAGCCCGGCGGCGGCCCAATCGGTCGCCGCGGGCGACGCCGAAGTCAATGTCTGGGTGGTCATCAAGCCGGACGACACCTGTGTCATCCGCATTGCCCGCTCGGAAATGGGGCAGGGCACGCGCACCGGCCTGGCCCAACTGGTCACTGAAGAGCTGGAGTGCGACTGGGCCAAGGTCACCACCGAGTCCCCCACGCCCGGCCAGAGCCACGCCCGCAAGCGCGCCTGGGGCGAGATGAGCACGGGCGGCAGCCGCGGCATTCGCACGTCGGAAGACTATGTGCGCCGGGGTGGGGCAGCGGCCCGCATCATGCTGTTGCAGGCCGCAGCCAATGAATGGAGTGTGCCCACTGCGGAACTCACCGTAGCCAACAGCATCATCAGCCATGCTGCATCGGGCCGAAAGACCAGCTATGGCAAGGTGGCCGCTGCAGCAGCACGGCTAGCGCCGCCAGACCTTAAAAGCATCAAGCTCAAGGAGCCCAAAGACTGGAAGATTGCGGGCAAGACGGCCAAACGGCTGGACACTGCGGAGAAACTCAACGGCAGCCTGGTTTACGGCGCAGACATCCGCATGGAAGGCATGCTGTGCGCCGCCATCAAGGACTGCCCCGTGTTTGGCGGCAAGTTGACCAGTTTTGATGACAGCAAGGTCAAGTCGCTGCGTGGCGTGAAAGCCGTCGTGAAAGTAGGCACAACCGCCGTAGCCGTAGTGGCCGACACCTGGTGGCGTGCCAAGAATGCGCTGGACCAGTTGCCCATTGTGTGGGACGAAGGCCCGAACGCCAGCGTCTCCAGTGCCGGCATTGCCGCGCATCTGAAAGACGGTTTGTCTGCCGCCGGCGACTATGCCGGGCGCAAAGAGGGCGATGCCGTCAAGGCGATTGCGGGCGCCGCCAAAAAAGTAGAGGCGGTGTACAGCACGCCCTTTCTGGCCCATGCCACGATGGATACTCCCAGCAGTCCCGTGTGACCTCAGTACCATCAACCGACTTGGTGGCCGGGCCGTCGACACAGCGAGCGGCTGAGGGCGCGGTGCAGCGGCCACCTGCTGCCACAGCCGGGCAGTCGTCGCTCCAAACATCGTGGGCTTCGATGGTGGTGGACGGCCTGGCATAGCCCAGGCGCATTGTCGGGACCGCGCCAAAGGACGGATTCAGTGCCCAGCCCGCCGCAGCGCGGTCACCGGCAAACGCCCAGTAGGTGCCGGGCAGCGATCCCGTGATGTCGGTTCCAGTCAGCGCGGTCGGGACGCTGGACGGTGCATAGCACTTCTTCCCGTCGAGTGCCACGGTGTTGCAACCGTCCTGGCCCTGACAGACGGTGTCCAGGATGTTGTCTCCGCTCTGCTGACCTGCCGGGCAGGCTGCGTGGTTCGTCACGAAGGGATGCGTCGTCGTGCAGTTCAGACCGGACTCGGGGCTTCCGCTGCATTCCTCCCGGAACTCGTCCGCAACCATTGCGGTCAGACTGCAGGAATCCGCGGTGCAGGACTTGTCCGCGACCCACACGCCTCTCCTGATCTCGGTGCCCGTCATCCAGGAGTAGCTCTTGCCGATCGTCGCAATGAACTGTGGCGAGGCGGCTGGTTCGGTCATGTCGACATCGAAGAAGGCCAGAGGCGAACCAGAGGCAGTGAGCCGGAAGTGCTGGCGGGTCGCCGGGCGGTCTGGGAGGCACTGCACATCGAGCCCGGTTGCACCGTTGGCCGCATGTGCGAACCAGGCGCCGGGTTCGCAGTTCGGCGTCCTGGTGATGTCAACCGCCAGTCTGTTCGAACAGCTGAAACTGCCAATGCCGTCGTGGCGCATGCAGGTCCGCGTCTCCACGCGTGGTGGAGAACTGACATCGGTCGTCACGCAGCCGCTGTAGTAGCTGG
>JANOAP010000513.1:0-16255 GCA_031411175.1 Rhodoferax sp.
TGCAACTGCAATGTCGCGGGGCGTTCAATCCACTCACCCACAGCATCTTGCACAATTTCCCGCAACGTAACTTCCGTCTCTGCTATTTTCACGACGCGACCGTAGTTTTGACCCAAATAGTTGCCCGGTTTCACCTGGTACAACAGGTTGTCAATCTTCACCAGTGCTACTGGCTGCCCCAGCCTGGTGAAACTTCCCACCATAGCCATGGCATCCAGGGGAAACGCCTCCAGCGCCTCTTTGCGACGGGCCAGTTCAGGGGCGACCAATGCCCCATTGGCAGTGGCTTGTGATGACTCGCGCTTCAACGCCTGAGTGAGCTTTTCCTTGCTGAAGGGCTCAACCGCAGTGACCTGAGAATAGCTTTCAGGCTTGAATTGCTTGGGCTCCGAAATCGGTGTTACTTTGGGTCTGGTTTGGCTCTTTTGCTCGGCCATCCACTGACGCAACTCGTCTTCACTGGCAGCGCCGCAAGCCGCGAGGGTCATAGCCATGAGTGAGAAGGCAAGAACACGGAAACCACTCATTTCTTCGCTCCCTGAGGGGCCGCAGCCTTGCGTTGCGCAGCGACTTCGTCGACATCAAGATAACGGAATGTCTTGGCCGTGGCATCCATTGCCAACGAGTTGTCCCGCCCTGGTACAACGACCAAATTATTCAATGTGACAATTCTTGAGAGATTTGCAATATCGGCCGCGAAGGCACCAATGTCGTGGTATCGCCCCGTCACCCTGATGGAAATTGGCAACTCCGCATAGTAGTCGCGCACCGCGATTTGACCAGGCCGGAATAGATCAAACTGCAGGCTTCTCCCCAACCCTGCCTGATTGATGTCCGACAACAGGGCATCCATTTCAGCTTTGCTCGGCAACTGTTTTTCGAGCTGCGTTACGTACTGCTGAACCTGCTCGCGCTGCTTCTTCAATACCTCAAGATTGACTGCTTTTGCCAGCTTGGCCTTGTAATCCTCCCGTAGCTTGACTTCGGTAGCCTGTTCTGCCTCCAGCTCAGCCTCCGAGCTGTTCAGCCAGGCAAACCACAATGCCACCACGATGGCTATACAGGTCACTACAAATAGCGCATTCCGGGGCAGGGCTGGCCACAGAGAAGGGTCCTTGGGGTCAAGATTTCTGAACTGGCTCGCCAGCTTTTCCTGCAAGGCAGGGAAGTCAATGGAGGGTGGGGATTTTGTCGCCATAACGCAGTCCGCTATTTCTTGACAGGGGTTGAGGGTGATGCGGCGTCAGCCTTCACGGCTGAAGCCATGGCCACCGTCGGCACTACAGCCTTCTGTGCTTCACTGGAGCGCACCAATCGGACCCGAATGGTGAAGTTGGAAACACGCCGTTGCTCTCTGGAAGTCAGTGCAACACTCCCCGCCACGATTTCAACCAGTTCCGGCTTGGAGAACCAGGGCGTATTGTTGGCAAGATTCCTCAGTAGCTCTGAAACTCGCTCATTGGATTGGGCGACACCCTGCAAAGTAACGACTTGATTTTCCTGGCGCATGCTGCCGATGTAAACCCCATCCGGCAATTGCTTGACCAGCTCCGTCAGAAGGTACACGGGCTGATTTCGATCCGCCTGCAGATCTTCCACTGCCTGCTGCCGGGCACGCAGACCCGCAATCTCGGACTCAAGCGTGGCGATGTCCTTGATCTGCCTTTCCAGAACCTTGATCTCGCTGGTCAGCACATTATTTTTGCCTTGCTGCAGCGATATTTGCGCCTGGTACCAGAGAAATATGCCGCCCGCAATCAAACCGCCCAACAGCGCCGATGCGCCCAGCGACACATTGAAAAGATCGCGACGCTGCTTTCGCGCGGCTTCCCGGTGCGGGAGCAGGTTAATCAATATCACTGCAAAAACCTCCTCAACGCCAGCCCACAAGAAGTCAGGTAAGACGGCGCTTCGCGGGTCATTTTCTTCAAGCGCACGCCGTCACCCATCTCCATCCCGTCGAATGGATTGACGAGACTGCACGCGAAGGTCGTATGTTGCGTCACGGCTGCGGTCAAACCGGGCAAAGCCGACGAACCGCCGGCCAGCATGACATAGTCAACTTTATTATTGGGCGTGCTGGTGAAGAAAAACTGCAATGCCCGACCGATTTCCTGCACCATGCTCTCAACAAATGGTTTCAGCACGCTCGACTCATAGTCCTCTGGCAATTCACCGCTTCGTTTCTTGCTTTCGGCCTCTTCGAGTGAAAACCCATACTGACGAACAATCAACTGCGTCAGTTGCGCGCCTCCAAAAGCCTGGTCCCGGTCGTACAGCACTTCATCGTCTCGAATAACCTGCATACTGGTAGTCAGGGCACCAACTTCAAACAAAGCCACGATAGTGCCCAAGCCTTTATTTGGCAGACTCTCGATGAGTCGGGCGGTCGCCAGGCGTGACGCATAAGACTCAACATCAATCACGACCGGCTTCAGGCCTGCGGCCTCAGCCAGCCCCTGAATATCCTGGACTTTTTCTCTACGGGATGCAGCTATCAACACATCAAGATCACCGACGGAAGCCGAGCTGGGGCCGACAACACAAAAGTCAAGGCTGACCTCGTCAAGCGGGAAAGGAATGTACTGATTGGCTTCTGCTTCCACCTGCAATTCAAGTTCCTGGTCTGTCAAGCCGCCAGGGAGAATGATTTTTTTGGTGATTACCGCAGAAGGCGGCAACGCCATTGCCACATTTTTAGTCTTGGTTCCGCTTTTCTTAACGAGGCGACGAACGGCCTCGGCCACTTCGTCAAACTTCTCGATATTGCCGTCAGTGATCCAGCCTCGCTCAAGCGGCTCGATAGCACAACGCTCAAGGACCAGATTTCCGCTCTTGTCACGGCTCAACTCAACGAGCTTGACACTGGACGAACTGATGTCCAACCCCAGCATGGGTGCAGGTTGGCGGCTAAACAACGACCCCAAAGAGATCAAGACTATCCCCTGAAACAAGCCGATTGAGAACCGGCGAAACTTAAGACTTCACTTGAATGCTATCAGTAAGCTCCTTGTCCCGCAAAGGTTTTTTCCAATTTAAAAGATCAGGAGCGTTGTCAAAAGCAGACGCTTTAAACTGTGTCAATCTTCAGCCTTGTCCAAATTTACTGACAAATCTGGAACAAGCAACAATCGCCTTGCGTCCAAACCCCTGGGGGCCAATTGCATATTTTTATAATGCTGACGCGATCTTACGAAGTTTTTTATGCCCTCAAAACCCACGTCAGTTGAATCAGGCGCAGCACCCGAGGGTGCGCGCCCCACTTTCAGCACCCTGCAGGTAGTGATGCGGGCCGCGCTATGGGTCAGCGGCGTGACCCTTGCGGGGATCCTGTGCGTTTTGATGGCGGTGGCCATTGCGCTGGCTGTGGCTTTTCCTAACCTGCCGGACATTTCAGATCTATCCAACTATCGACCTATTCTGCCTTTACGCGTATTTTCCTCCGAGGGCATTCTCATTGGCGAATTCGGGGAAGAACGGCGAAACCTGACACCCATCAAGGCAATCCCCAAAGTCATGATCGACGCGGTACTGGCTATCGAAGACGCCGACTTCTATCAGCACAGCGGCGTCTCCTACAAGGGCTTCGTTCGCGCGGCGCTGGCCAATTTGGGGCGCGCCAAGAGTCAGGGTGCGTCCACCATCACGATGCAGGTCGCGCGCAATGTCTACTTGTCATCCGAAAAAAATTACATGCGCAAGATTTATGAGATCTTGCTGACATTCAAACTGGAGCACATGCTGAGCAAAGATCAGATTCTTGAAATCTACATGAACCAGATTTTTCTGGGCAACCGTGCCTATGGTTTCGCAGCCGCTTCAGAAGCCTATTTCGACAAGCCCCTCAAGGAAGTCACCATTGCCGAAGCCGCCATGCTGGCGGGCCTTCCCAAGGCCCCATCGGCCTATAACCCGATCAGCAACCCCAAGAGAGCCCGATCGCGGCAACTGCACATCATTGAGCGCATGCAGGACAACGGTTTTATCACGCAGGTTGAGGCGGATGCCGCCAAGAAGCAGGAGCTTAAAGTCAAACTGGGCTCTGACAACACCAAGGTCCACGCTGAATACGTTGCAGAAGCTGTCCGGCAAATGATGTACGCCCAGTATGGCAATGAAACATACACCCGTGGGCTTAACGTCCACACCACCCTGAAAGCCGCAGATCAGGAGGTTGCCTACAAGTCATTGCGTCGCGGCATCATGGATTTTGAGCGGAGGCAAATCTACCGCGGTCCCGAGAAGTTTGTGGAACTTCCATCAAATCCTCGGGAACTCGAAGATGCCATCGACGAAGCACTCGACGAGCACCCCGATAACGGGGACGTGATGTCTGCAGTCGTTCTGGAAGCAGATGCGAAAAAAATCAAGGCGATCCGCCAGAACGGAGAAACCGTCGAAATCACGGGTGAGGGCTTGAAGCCGGCCCAGTCGGGCTTGTCCGACAAGGCACCTCCCAACATCAGGCTGCGGCGCGGTGCCATCATCCGGGTCGCAAAGACCCTGAAGAACACATGGGAGATCACCCAATTGCCTGAAGTTGAAGGCGCATTTGTAGCGCTTGACCCCCGCAGTGGTGCCATCAAGGCACTGGTGGGTGGATTCGATTTTGAGAAGAACAAATTCAACCATGTGACCCAAGCCTGGCGTCAACCAGGCTCCAGTTTCAAACCGTTCATTTATTCTGCGTCCCTGGAGAAAGGCTTTACGCCCGCCACGGTCATCAACGATTCGCCCTTGTTTTTCAGCGCGGGCGTGACCGGGGGGCAGCCCTGGGAACCCAAGAATTTTGATGGCAAGTTTGAAGGGCCCATGGCGATGCGCAAGGCGCTAGCCAAGTCCAAGAACATGGTCTCCATCCGAATCTTGCAGGCGATTGGCCCGAAATATGCCCAGGACTGGATCACGCGGTTCGGGTTTGAAGAAGAAAAACATCCGGCCTACCTCACCATGGCACTCGGTGCCGGGTCGGTCACGCCCATGCAGATGGCGACTGCTTACGCCGTGTTTGCGAACGGTGGGTATCGCGTCAACCCATGGCTCATCACCAAGATCACGGAGCAAAAGGGCAAGGTCCTCCTGGAAACAAAGCCGCCGGTACTGGACGAATCCATGCGCGTCATCGATGCTCGCAATGCGTTCATCATGGACAGCCTGCTGCATGAAGTGGCCTGCTGCGGTACCGCTGCCCGAGCACAGGCCACGCTGAAGCGCCCTGATTTGCACGGCAAAACGGGCACCACCAACGACTCGATCGATGCCTGGTTCGCCGGCTACCAACCCACATTGGCTGGCGTGGCGTGGATGGGCTACGACACACCCCGCAAGATGGGTAGCAGTGCCCTGGAAACCGGTGGCGGCCTGAGCCTGCCCATCTGGATCAGCTACATGGAGCATGCGCTGAAAGGTGTGCCGGTTCAGGAAACAACGGTGCCAGAAGGCGTTGTAAATTCCGGTGGCGAGTGGTACTACGACGAATATGCCAAAGGGTCCGGCATTCGGAGTGTGGGATTGGACAGTGAATCTGGCACGACCGGTGCGCCTGAAGCTCAGCCGCTGCCGCCAGCCGATGAGAAGAAAAAAATTCTGGATTTGTTCAAGAATTGATCAGGGCGCTGAAACTGGCGCAAAGGCAAGCGCACGACCGGCCTGCTCGCCGGCATAACGCGACAGGCTTGAGAAAAACTCGCCCTGACCCTTGGTATCCGTCCATTCTTCACTGTTAAATTTATAGTGATAACCACCTGATTTCGCTGCCAGCCAGATTTCATGGAGTGGCTTTTGAAGATTGACGACGATCTGGCTCTTGTTCGAGAACACCAGCGTGATCATGCCGCCCACCCGCTGATTGTCGATATCCGCATCGGTTTCGTCATTGATCCGGTCACAGCAGGCTTCTATCGCTTTGAGAACGGCTTCGGCCCGGTCCATGAATTCTGGGTCAGTCATTACAATTTCAACATGTTGTGCATTAGAAGAATTCTAGTCAGTGTGCTTGTCCTTGGTGGCAGTACGGTAGGGCTGGGCGCTAGTCTTGGCGGCTGCGGCCAGCAGGGCGCACTCTATTTGCCCTCTGATCCCGCTGCTGCGGGACGCGCCACGCTGCCCCAGACGCTGCGCCCCGGCTCTGTAACGGCACCCAGGATTTTGACCCCTGATTCCTCAACCAAAGCACCTGCTTCAGCGCCAAATCTCGCTCCCACTGCACCTGTTTCCAAATAATGACATCCACGAACCTTCCCGGCCAGCCGCACATCGCCTACCAAGACAACGCGCTTCATGTCGAGGGCATCGTCTTGGACAGTCTGGCCAAGGCGCATGGAACGCCGCTCTTTGTTTATTCAAAGGCCTCCATGCTCTGTGCTCTGGCTGCCTACCAGCGCGGTTTTGCCGGGCGCAATGCCCAAATTTGCTACGCCATGAAGGCCAACCCATCGCTAGGCGTGATTCAGGTTTTCGTGCAAGCCGGTTGTGGTTTTGACATTGTCTCGGGCGGCGAACTGGAACGCGTTCTGGCAGCGGGTGCTGACGCCAAAAAGATCATCTTCTCCGGCGTGGGCAAAACCCGTGCCGAGATGCGCCGCGCGCTGGAGGTCGGCATTGGCTGCTTCAACGTAGAGAGTGAGTCCGAGCTGGAAGTGTTGAGCGAGGTCGCCCTGTCCATGGCCACGCGCGCACCCGTGAGCATTCGTGTCAACCCCAACGTAGACCCCAAAACGCATCCGTATATCTCCACCGGCCTCAAAGGCAGCAAGTTTGGTGTGGCGCATGACCGCGTGCTTCAAACCTACCAGCGCGCTGCGGCCCTGCCTGGCTTGCAAGTGGTCGGCATTGACTGCCACATTGGCTCACAAATCACCACCGAAGACCCTTACCTGGACACAGTAGACCGCATGCTGGATTTGGTTGAGGCCATCGAAGCAGCCGGCATTCCCGTCCACCACATCGACTTCGGTGGCGGTTTGGGCATCAACTACAACGGCGATCAGCCGCCCCAGGCTGATGCCTTGTGGGCGAAACTGCTGGCCAGGCTGGATGCGCGCGGGTTTGGCCGGCGCCAGCTCATGATTGAGCCGGGGCGCTCGCTGGTGGGCAATGCCGGGGCGTGCGTCACGGAGGTGTTGTACCTGAAGCCTGGTGAGCAAAAGAACTTTTGCATCATCGACGCAGCGATGAATGACCTGCCCCGTCCCGCCATGTACCAGGCGTTTCATGACATCGTTCCCTTGACCCCGCGCACTGACGCGCATGCAGCCACCTGGGAAGTCGTAGGCCCGGTGTGCGAAAGCGGCGACTGGATTGGCCATGACCGCTCATTGACCGTGCAACAAGGTGATCTGCTGGCCGTGCTATCAGCCGGGGCCTATTGCATGAGCATGGCCAGCAACTACAACTCGCGTGGGCGTGCAACCGAGATCCTGGTGGATGGCAATCAGGCCCATGTCATTCGCCAGAGGGAGACGATTGAGGACCAGATGCGCAATGAGCGTCTGCCGTTCTGACGCTATTTATTTAATAGCTGTCCAAGCTTTCTAGGTGGGCCTGAAAGCCTCTTTTTCTTCATATATTCAAGTAAACGCCAACCCAGCAGCCCACCCAGGACCACGGCGTACACAAACACCTCGGCAAAATTATTTTTGCCCTCGCGCATCCAGAAAAAATGCAGGACACCCAACCCGGCCACGGCATAAACCAGCTTGTGCAGCATCTGCCAACGCTTGGCACCCATGGCCTTGATGGCCCGGTTGAACGATGTGGCGGCCAGAGGTGTCAGCAGCACAAAGGCTGAAAACCCCACCAGAATAAAAGGCCGCTTGATGATGTCTTTGACAATATCGCCCACGTCAAAGCCCATGTCAAACCAGCTGTAGCTCAACAGGTGGACCACCACATAGAAGTAAACATACAAGCCCAGCATGCGCCGAAAGCGCGCCAGTGTGGGCGTTTTGGTGATCACCCGCAGCGGAGTGACCGCCAGCACAATGCACAGAAACCGCAGCGTCCAATCCCCCGTGGCACGGACTAGCGCCTCCGCCGGATTGGCCCCTAGCTGATTTGCGATCGCGGCGTATAGCAACCATGCAAAAGGCAGCAGGCACAACCCAAAAACCAGCGGCTTGGCCACCGGGTGCATCAGCGCTTTACCCACTGATGCTGGAACGGTGGCCATCAGAAGTTTTTCTTCAGGTCCATGCCCGCATAGAGCTGGCCCACCTGGGCTTCATAGCCGTTGAACATCAGCGTCTTGCGTTTCTTGGCAAACAGGCCGCCCTCTTCTCCAATGCGGCGCTCAGTGGCCTGGCTCCAGCGCGGGTGGTCCACATTCGGATTCACATTGGAATAGAAACCGTATTCATTGGCCGCAGCCTTGTTCCAGGCGGTCTTGGGTTCCTTGTCGGTGAAGCGGATTTTCACAATGCTCTTGCCGCTCTTAAAACCATACTTCCACGGCACCACCAGCCGCACCGGCGCGCCGCTCTGGTTGGGCAACACCTCGCCATACATGCCAAAGCTCAGCAGCGTGAGCGGGTTCATGGCCTCGTCCAGGCGCAGCGCCTCCACGTAAGGCCATTCCAGCACGCGCGAGCCGACAAACGGCATGGTCTTGGGGTCGGCCAGGGTGATGAACTCCACGTATTTGGCGCTGGCGGTTGGCTCCACCTTCTTGATCAATTCCGCCAGCGAATAGCCCACCCAGGGAATCACCATGGACCATCCTTCCACGCAGCGCAGACGGTAAATGCGCTCTTCTTGCGCGCTGAGTTTCAGCAAATCTTCCAGCGTGTACTTGGCGGGCTTCTTGACCATGCCTTCAACCTCAACGGTCCACGGTGTGGTCTTGAGCGTGTGGGCGTTCTGGGCGGGATCGGCCTTGTCGGTACCGAACTCGTAAAAATTGTTGTACGTGCTGGCATCTTTGTACTCGGTGACCTTTTCCATGGTTACCGCACCTGCCACCCCCGATTTCACGCTGGCCAGCGCTGCCAGCTTGCCTGGCCGCTGAACCGCCGCCTGGGCCATCGCATCACGCGACGCCCATGAAGCCATGGCAGCACCCGCCACACCGGTCGCCATGAGCCTCATCGCATCACGGCGGCCCTGGTACACCGTAGCTGGCGTGATTTCGCTGGAATGGGGATGGAAGAATCCGTCGTTGCCCGTCTTGATCAGCATGAAGTTTCCTTGAAGTGTTTGTTAGTACGAATACGCAGGCATTCCTTACAAGGATTCAATAACCGGCTACAAGGTTCCGTAACTATGCAGACCGCTCAGGAACATGTTGACGCCCAAAAAGGCAAATGTTGTAACGGCCAGACCCGTCAAGGCCCACCAGGCGGCCACGGTGCCACGCAGGCCTTTCATCAGGCGCATGTGCAGCCAGGCTGCGTAATTGAGCCAGACAATCAGCGCCCAGGTTTCCTTGGGGTCCCAACTCCAGTAACCACCCCAGGCCTCGGCTGCCCACAGCGCGCCCAGCACGGTGGCAATGGTGAAAAAGGCAAAACCCACGGCGATGGATTTGTACATCACATCGTCCAGCACAGACAAATCAGGCAGCCGCGCCGCGATGCGCTTGCGCCCCAGCAAAATGCCGGCAATGATCAGGGCGGCGATGCCGAAGTAAATCGCCCAGTAGCTGCTGCCATTGGCCGTGGCCTTGGTGCGAAACACCACCGGCTCAAAGCACAGCACAATGCCTAGCAGCCACAGCGGCATCAGCTTGTACCAGCGAGTCTCGGACGCTTGCGCCTTGATGAGGTAGGCAAATGCCACCATTGCCGCCAGCGCAAACGTGCCATAGCCAATGAAGTTGGCCGGCACATGCAGCTTCATCCACCAGCTTTTCAGGGCAGGCACCAGTGGCTGGATTTCATGCGCCTCACGCACCACGGTGTACCAGAGTAAAAACCCAACCGCAGCGCTGACCACCAGCATCACAAACGCCCCCAGCGCGCGGGTCTTGTACTGGGCTTCAAAATACAGGTAGAAAGCAGCCGTCATCCAGCAAAACAGCACGAACACTTCGTACAGGTTGCTCACCGGGATGTGACCTATGTCAGCCCCCAGCAAATAGCTCTCATACCAGCGCACCATCGTGCCCGTGAGCGCCATGCCCACAGCGACCCAGGCCAGGCGCGAGCCAATCAGCTCCATGGTGCTGCTCTCGCCTTTGGCAAAAATCCCCATCCAGTAAAAGCCGGTGCTCATGAAGAACAGCATGCTCATCCACAGAATGGCCGACTGGCTGGATAGGAAGTATTTGAGCCAGAAAACGGTCTCCGCACTGGCCAGATTGCCCTGGTAAGCGTTGATGCCCAGCAATGAGGCCACGGCCACAGCCAGCATCAACACCCGCAGTGGCCGCCAGAACCACGCTAACGCAATGGCGCTGGGCATGGCACCGATCAGGATGCCTTTTTCGTACACGTCCATCGCCTGCGCGTAGCGGGAAAACACGAAAAGCCCTCCCGCCACCACAGCGGCAGCAAACAGCCAATCAAACCAGTTGCGCTTGGCGAAATAGCCCTCGTTCAGAGTCATCGTGCCCAATGTTGCAGTGTTCATCTTGTTAATCCTTCACGCCAATCAGTTTGGCCTTGAGCTCATCAAATTCCCGGTCGCCGTCCATGGTCTTGCGATTCGTCGACATGGCCATGGTGGCGTCGCTAGCCCCGCCCGTGTGCGGAGCCAGCCACACCCAGATGCGTCGTTCGCGAATGTAGAGCATTGCAAAAACACCCAGAATCAGAAAGGCGCACCCGAGGTACACGATGTTCTTGCCGGGCGCACGGGTCACCTGGAAAACACTGGCCTGCACCTGGGTGAAATCAGTCAGTTGCAGCGCCATGGGTGCCGGGTACAACTGGGCATCACTCAATGCCAGCACGGCCTGCGTCATGAAACCTTGAACCTTGTCGCCGGGCTCCAGCGGCTTCAAGCCGGCCCGCGCCCTGGCCACCTGGGCCAGCTCAAACAGGCTGCCGTTCAGAATTCGGATCAGCACCTCGCCTGCCTTGGTGCGCTCGGCTTCCGGCACATTGGTTTCTATGAAATCTGCCACCGCCTGAAGACCGCCGGTATTTTTGCCACCCTTCTGGGCTTCGGCACCCGCAAAAAGGCCCAGTGCACGGGAGGCCGACGCCTCCAGTTGACGGCTCAGTTCAGCACGCTGTCCCTCCACGGCCTTGACCGCATAGTTTCGGACGGCCAGCTCGCGCACGGCCGGGTCTTCCAGCGCCGCACGCAGGCGGACAAACTCATCGAGCGAGCCCTGCTCATCAGCAGGCACGCGCAGATAGCGAAACGGCTCAGACGGCGTGTCACGCACTCCCAGCAGAAACACGGGCACACCATCTCCGGCATCTACCGGCAGCATGTAGTTATGGAATTCACGCGCCTGCCCTGCTGCATCGCGAAGTTTGTAGCTGATGCTGGGGCCTACATTGCGAAGGTTCTTTTTGGTGATGACCTTGTTGGCGGCGCCCAGTCGCGAATCAATCGATTCGCGCAAGTCCACCTTGCGCACATCCACACCCGACGTGCCATCGCCCGCAAAGTTCTCGACATTGATCACGCGTAGCGCGGTGTACTCCAGCGTCAGCTTTTCAGCATCAGGCCCCCCGGCCTCACCCTTGACCAGTTGGGACGATCCACCAATCACCCCTTCGATCGAAAACGGCTTGGTCGCGGCCTTCATCGGGAAGGCCTTGAGTTTCACGCTGGAGCCGCCGTCGTCAAAGCTGGACTGGTAAATCTCCACGCCCTTGTAGCTCGCAGGGTGGTTTACCTCAACGCGCGCCGGAATTTTTTCACCCGTCTGCAGGTCGTGAATGACGATTTCACTGGCAAACAGTTTAGGCATGCCGGTCGAGTAGTACTCGACAATGAATTTTTTGAGCTCCACCGCAAATGGCAAGTCCTGCAACAGGATGCCGTCCGACTGGCTCAATATCGCCGTGCTGGACTGCGTGCCTTCGGTCACCAACAGGTTGGCGCGAAACGTGGGGTTGTTCACGCTCAGGCGATGTTGGGGCTTCACATCGGCAATCATGCCGCCGCCCGAATAAGACGTCTTGCCGTTGAACAACATCTGGCCACGCACAATGAGGTCACCATCCAGCAAGCCACCGATGCACACCAGCACAATGGCGCTGTGCGCGGCAAGGTAGCCAATCTTGTTGGCTGCACCCGCCTTGGCAGCCACCATCCAGCCCACCCCGGCACCGGTGTCGCGCTGCTGCAGCTTGACCTTCCAGCCACCGCTCGCCAGCAATGTGCCAATGCGTTTTGCCGCCGCTTCGGGCGACTCACCCAGCACCGCCTGCGCCCGCTGGCCGAAGGCTTTGAGGCTTTGCTCGCGGATGTTTTCCTTGTAGGTTTTGAGATCGACAAAGATCTTGGGTGCGTTGCGTGCGATGCACAGCGAGGTGCTGGTGACCAGGAAAGCCAGGATCAGCAAAAACCACCAGGCGCTGTAAACCGAATACAGGCTGACAGCCCCAAACACGTCGGCCCAGAACGGACCAAACTGGTTCACGTAATTGGTCAGGGGCTCGTGCTGCTTGAGCACCGTGCCGATGATGGATGCAATGCAGATAATGGTCAGCAACGAGATCGAGAACCGCATGCTCGACAGCAACTCGACCGCCGCGCGCACAGGGCGTGAGGCGGTCCTGATTTCCAGGCCTTGGGTGGAGACTGTCATGAGCGGGCGGGAAGAATCAGAGAATTGTCGTTATGCAAAAGAAAAAGGCGGGCCATCCTGAGATTGACCCGCCCCTGTTAGGGTTGATTCGCGTTGAATGGTTCCCTGGCGCTTGACCTCAAGCTGGCCTAGCGCAAGCCGGCCACGTAATCAGCGACAGCCTTGATCTCGCGATCATTCATCTTGGCGGCAATCTGGCCCATTTGCGGGCTGTTCAGGCGCACGCCATCACGAAATGCGGTCAACTGGGCCAGCGTGTAGTCGGCATGCTGGCCGCTCAAGCGCGGGTACTGCGAAGGAATGCCAGCGCCATTGGGGCTGTGGCAACCAGCGCACGCAGGCACTTGCCGGTCTGCGATGCCACCGCGGTAAATGCGCTCGCCCAAAGTCACCAGTTCTTTTTCCTTGGCGAAGCCGGCCTTGGCCTTTTTGGAGGTTGCCCAGTAGGCAATGTTGCGCATATCTTCGTCGCTCAAGGTACCCGCAAAACCCTTCATGATGGCGTTATTGCGTTTGCCCGATTTGAATTCCTGCAACTGTTTGACGAGGTACTCAGGATGCTGTTGCGCCAGCTTGGGGTTGACGGGCGTTCCGGAATTGCCATCGGCACCGTGGCATGCGGCGCACACCGCTGTGTAGCTGGCCTCGCCCTTGACCAGATCAGGCTTGACGGCTTTGACAGGCGCTGGTTTGGGGGCAGCGGGCTTGGCATCCTCGGCAAAAGTTGGGAAAGCCGGTGTTGCAAGGAAGGCAACCATCAACAGGCGGGTGAAAAAGGGGGCGATCAGCTTCATAAGGAAAGTCGTATCTGGTGGGCAAAACAGCATGATTCTACAATGGTGCTCCGGGTTTTTCCCTTTAATGGCTTGTCAGTGAATGCTTTTGCGCGACACCAGACCATTCACACACACGTTCCCAATCCATGACATCCAGCACAAACCCACCGGCGGCTCCCTTGCACGCCGCCAACAACAACCCTGAAAAGGCCGCCGCAGCAGAGCTCAAGGCGCAATCCGTTGTTGCCACGGGCTGGCTGCACACTGCCAAATTCCTGACAACCGCGCCGCAATTGCACTTTTTACCTGCGCTGGATGTGCCAGAGATCGCCTTTGTGGGCCGCTCCAACGCGGGCAAATCCACGTGCATCAATACGCTGACTCAGCAAAAGCAGTTGGCCTATGCCTCCAAAAAACCGGGGCGAACCCAGCACATCAACCTGTTTACCCTGGGCAAGCAGGGCGTGACGGACGCGGTGTTGGCCGATCTGCCTGGCTATGGCTACGCGGCTGTGCCCAAGCAGGACAAGATCCGTTGGCAGCAGGTGATGGCCAACTACCTGGTCACCCGCGAAAACCTCAAAGCCATCGTGCTCATGTGTGACCCGCGCCATGGCCTGACCGATCTGGATGAGATTTTGCTGGATGTGATTCGCCCGCGCGTAGTTGAAGGCCTGAAGTTCCTCGTGATCCTGACCAAGGCCGACAAGCTCAACAAGACCGAGCAGCAAAAGGCGCTGTCCATCATGAAACTGCAGGCCGGTGGCGGCGAGGTGCGTCTGTTTTCAGCCACCAAGCGCATCGGGATTGAAGACGTTTCACGCCTGCTGTGGCAGTGGGTACATGTCGAATCGGGCGATAGCCCTTATGGAACGGACTTGACTAGCTCCTGAATTAGTAGCGTCACGTAATTCACCGGTTGCGCTGGGCCGTCAGTAGACCGGCGGCTCGCCCTCCGGCCGGTCCTTGAAGCGCTTGTGGACCCAGTAGTACTGGCTGGGCATGGTGTCGATGTAGGCCTGCAAGCGCAGGTTCATGGTGTGGGCGTCCTGCGTCAGGTCATCGCCGGGGAAGTCGGCCCAGGCGGGCATGACTTCCACGTCGTACCCCTGGCGCGTCATGCGCGTCACCACCGGCACCACCTTGGCACCGCCCAGTTTCGCCAGCCGTGACAGCGAAGTGACTGTGGCCGCCTGCACGCCATAAAACGGCACAAAAACCGACTCGGGCAAGCCGTAATTCATGTCAGGCAGCAGGTAGAGCACCTCCCCCGAACGAAGGGTCACCACAATGGGCCTGGCTCCACCAGAACGGTCAAACAATTTCGGATTGCCAAAACGCATGCGTCCCCGGTGCACCCAGTCATCCACCGTCTTGTTCGCCTGATGGGTGTAGATGGTGGTGAAACGCCGGGCCACCTGCTGGGTGACCGCCGTCCAGCCCGCATCCAGCCCCACGAAATGTGGCGAGAAAATTACCACCCGAACGTCACCGCCCAGGGCCTGCACGTCGCCGGTCAGCCGCAACCGGCGCAGCGTAACCTGCGGCGTGCCATGCCAGAGCCAGCCGCGATCCAGCCAGGCCTGCGCAAAATGAACGAAGGTCTCAATGGCTACGGCCCGCAACCGGCTTTCCGGCCAATCCGGAAAGCACAGACGCAAATTGGTCCAGACCACGTTGCGCCTGGAACTTGCCACCGCGTACAGCACCCAGCCCAGCAACCAGCCCATGGCCCGGACCCAGCCCAGCGGCAGTTTGCCCAGCACGTGCATGAAAAAGATTCCGCATCGGCTCAACATGGCGTCAGGCGTCCGTCCGGGGCTGCTTGTAGCGTGCATAGCCCCACAAATACTGTTGGGGACATTGCCGGATCAGGTCTTCCATGGCTCGGTTGATCAGGCAGGCCGCATCCTTTGCATCTGCAGGGAACTCTGCATTGGCGGTTGTCTGCAGTGGCTTCACGTGCACCCGAAACCCCTGGCCCCCGGCCAGCCGCTCGCCCCAAGCCACCAGCACGGCAGCCCCGGTCTGTTGCACCAGGCGGGCAGACAGGGTCATGGTGTAAGCGTCCTGCCCGAAAAAGGGTGCCCACAGGCCCATCCCCAATGGGGGCACCTGGTCTGGCAACAGGCCAACACTTTGCCCTTGCCGAAGCGCCTTGATCATCTGCTTGACACCTGAGAGCGTGGTGGGTGCCGTGCGCAGGCCGGGGCGGGTTCGCGCTGTGGCCACAAGCTCACGCAACCAGGGCTGGCGGGGAAGCCGGAACAGCACCGTCATGGGCGCCTGCGTTTGGCCATGGCGGCTGGCAAAGTGACTGGCATAGCGACTGGCATACGCCTGCGCCGTCACTTCAAAACAACCCAGATGGGGCGTGAGAAACACCACACCGCGCCCCAGCGCCAAAGCGGCGTCGATATGTTCTGCTCCAGACCATTGCACAGCCACCGGCTTGCCCAGCCACAAGCGCGGCAGTTCGGCCACCAGCTTGCCTGCCTGCCCAATCGCGCCCAGCCATTGCGCCCGCGCCATACCGGCCTGGCGTGCATTGGCCAGAAAGCGCCTGCGGTAGACCCCGGACAGCGCAAAAACCAGCCAGCCTAGCAATCCACCCGCCGCATGCATCAGCCCCAAAGGCAGCATGGACAGGATTCGGAACAGGGCGATCATGAGTGGGATAAAATACAAAAGTCGCTGAGTTATGGAACTACTTGCAGGGCGACACGCACAGGGGCCCACGAAAGTGACGCCATTGTGCCTTGACAGTATCAAC
>JANOAP010000514.1:0-3170 GCA_031411175.1 Rhodoferax sp.
GCATGGCGCTGCAGCTGGGTGCCACCTTCGTAGCCCGCAGCTTCTCGGGAGACAAGGCGCAGCTGGTGCCCATCATCAGGGCGGCCATGGGGCATGGCGGTGCGGCCTTTATTGATGTCATCAGCCCCTGCGTGGCCTTCAACAACCATGCGGGCAGCACCAAGAGCTACGACTACGTGCGTGAACACAATGAGGCGGTGAGCCGCATCGATTTCATCACCACGCGTGATGAAATCACCACGCAGTACGAGCCTGGCGCCATGGTGGACGTGGAGCAGCACGATGGCAAGATTCTGCGCTTGCGCAAGCTGATGGCTGATTACGACCCGACGGACCGCCTGACCGCGATGCACCAGGTGGCGACGCACCAGGCACGGGGTGAGGTGCTGACGGGCTTGCTCTATGTGGACCCGGATGCCGTGGACCTGCATGCCGCCCAAAACACCACGGCCGTGGCGCTGAATGCCCTGGGTGCAGATTTGCTGTGCCCGGGTTCAAGTGCGCTGGAGAAACTCAACGCGTCGATGCGCTGAAGCTGACACAATCGTGGCGGGACCTTTGTGTGGGTGAAGGCCTGACTGGAGGGATTCATGAAACCTGCAAAAGAGCCGCTTGGCGTCTGGCGGGCTGGGGTCTTGCTGGCCAGGCAGACTCGCTTGCCAGCCAAGCTGGGCATTCTCTCTGCCACGGTGGTGATCCCGTTGATTGTGGTCTCCGTCATCCTGGCGCAACGCCACATGGCCGAGGTTGCCCAAACCCGGGCCGAGCTTGACGGCGTGGCTGTGATCCGCCCTCTCACGCAAGTCATTGCGCTGGTGCAAAAGCATGGCGGACAGTCCAGCATTCTGTTGTCGGGCAACGAGGCTATCAAACCGGAACTGGAAACGACCCGCACTGAACTGGTTCAGGCCGTTGCTGATGCGCTTGCCGCAGTCAAGATGGCGAAGTCCTCTGAGCTGTTTGCAAAATGGCAACCCCTGATGGCGAGGCTGAGTGGTCTGACGCCCGCTGCTAAGACGGCCAATGCGGCCGTGAGCTTCGACGCTCACGGTGGGATGGTGCGCGATCTCCGGCATCTGGTCTTTGAAGTGGGCGAAATTTCAGGCCTGTTGTACGACTCCGAACCCGTCGCATACCTGCTGATGGACATGGTTGTGTCGCGCAATCTGGCGTGCATGGAACAGCTGGGTCAACTGAGGAGCGCAGGGGCCGATCTGCTGGCCCGGGTTGAGGTTGACCCGCTTTCCGGGGCTGGCATCAGAGCCAGGGCGGTAAAGATAGCCGATTTGCTGGCAGAGCAACGACAGGTGCTGGATGTGATCCGACGCAAAGGCGAGCAGGGTCTGGGCGACGATGTGGCCATGGAGGCAACGCAACGATTTACAGCCAAAGCCTTGGAGGCATTCCCGGTTGCTGCCGGAACGGCACGGGACCCCACTGCATTTTTCGCCGAAGGTACCCGCGCGATTGACTCCGTGCTAGCGGCGCAGGCACGAATGACCGACAGGCTTGATGCCCAGCTGAAGCGGCGGTCAGATGGGTTGAACCTGCAGTTGATCGTGGGGGTGTCAGGCACCGCGGTGGGGTTGCTGGCGCTTTTCTACATATTCACCTCGTTTTACAAGAGCATTTCCATTGATCTGCGTCGCATGAGCTTTGCCATGAAGCAGCTGGCTGAAGGCAACCTTCGCGTTGTGGGTACCGTGCGCAGCCGCGACGAGATTGGTGACATTGCGGTGATCCTCGGGCGAATGATTCACAACATGTCTGCCATGGTGGCGGCAGTGGGAAGTGACTCGGCTCTGGTAGCCCACGCCGGGCGCGAACTTAGCGCTGGCAACCGGGACTTGGCCGACCGCACCGAGCAACAGGCGACCAATCTGGAACAGACATCCGCGAGCGTCGCAGAACTGGCCGCCACCGTTGGGCAGAACGCTGACGCGGCCGGCGAGGTGGACCGGCAGGCGGTCCAGGTCCGCGATATCGCCGAGACGGGTGCCAATGCCATGCTGGCTTCCATCGAATCTGTGGAGGCCATCCAGAAGAGTGCTCACCGCATGAACGAGATCATTGGGGTGATTGACGGGCTTGCGTTTCAGACCAATATTCTGGCGCTCAACGCAGCTGTTGAGGCCGCCCGTGCAGGTGAATCGGGGCGTGGATTTGCCGTGGTTGCCAGTGAGGTTCGTTCGCTGGCACAGCGTTCTGCCGAAAATGCACGCGAGATCCGGTCGCTGATTCAGGCGTCTTCAACACAGGTTGAGTCCAGCGTGTCACAGATCCGGTTGGCTGGCGATGGCATGACCCGGATCGTGTCGGGCATCCGCAAAGTGTCGTCCAGTGTCTCGCAGATTTCCACAGCCAGCGTTGAGCAGAGCACTGGCCTGCGGGAGATTTCATCGGCTATCCATCAGCTCGATGGAATCACCCAGCGCAACGCCCGAATGGTAGAGCGCGCCGTAGCTCAATCCGAGGGGCTGGAAATCCGTGCTGGCTCGCTGACTCAGGCCATCAGCAATTTCAGGTTGCTCCAGGGTGTCGCGTCCGAAGCGATGGCGCTGGTCGAGCGCGCTGCCGATTTCCGTCGGAGTTGTACATCACGCGACGCCTACCTGCGTGCCCTGACCGACAAGGACAACAACTTCCATGACCGCGACATGTATGTGTTTGTGCTTGATGACCAGGGTACCTACCTGGCGTTCGGTGGCAACTCAGCCAAGGTAGGCACGCGCGTGCAGGATGTGGCCGGCATTGATGGAGATGGCCTGACCCGCGCCATCGTCAATCAGGCCGACGAAGGGCCGGGGTGGGTCGAGTACGACATCATCAATCCGACGACAGGCTCGGTGCAGACCAAGATGTCGTTCGTTCAAAGGGTTGATGATGTTTATCTGGGCTGCGGCGTTTACAAGGCGCTGATCGGCACCTGAGAACTTCCGGGCCTTCCCGCGACGTGGCGCTGGTCCTGTTTCAGAATTACCGGTTGGTATATACCTATGCCATATACGGCCTTTGATCGGAATTTTCATCATAATTGCGACCACGCTTTTCATCAACAACCGAACTCAAGCTGTGCGCCCGCCGGAACTGGGCGGATTAGGCGGGGCAGGGGGTCAGCAAAGCTCATTAGCCCATCAGCCGGGCCAGGGCGGATGCCGCAGGTAAAGAAG
>JANOAP010000515.1:0-1595 GCA_031411175.1 Rhodoferax sp.
CTTTTCTTCGTACAAGCGGGCTTCGTTGAGCGCATAGGCGTGAAAGCTGCGGCTGGCGTTATCCCACGGTTGCGGCAAAAACGCGTCACGGTGAAAAAATAAAAAGAACAATCGCAGGGCGTGAACTGGGGCGATTACCCCAGGCGCACCGGGTACACCGTCATCCAGCTCGTATTGAATGCCGTTCACGCCCAGCGCCGCAGCCACATCCACTTCAAAAAACTCTTCGGAGCGCGAGCGTGCGTCTTGCCAGTACAACCGCCACACGTTGCCGTTGGTCAGCATGCCCCATTTGACGGCGCGGTCGGACACCACGTCGGCACGGCTGAGGTAGCGCAGCATCTGGCTGGAAGGCGCGTCGGGGTCGGTGGCTTCCGTGGCATCGCCCCGGTCTAGCGGGCGCATCCAGCGCTTGGCTTCCAGAATGGCCAGTCCGTGGCGATAGCGGCGGTCGTCTTTGGATTCGGCCAGCGCAGCGGCTTTTTGGGCGCTGTTGGCAAATAGCAGGCAATCGGGCACGTCTTCGCGGCGTTTGCCAGACAGGTTGACCTGGGGCAGAAAGTCGCCAGCCCAGCCCAGTTCCACCAGCACTTTGTTGATAATTTCTGACTCGGTCTGCGCTTCGTTGATGGTGGATGTGGCATCAAACTCGCCATAAATGCCACGTAGCGCGGCTTCGAATGCCGTAAAAGCGCTGTCGCTCAAAGCCTGTTTAGGCGGTGTCTCCAGCACGCCGCGCGTCAGGAAGTCCTGGCTGAAAAGTTGCCCTTGCATGTGCTGGTGTCGTCGGGTTGGGTTGTGTTGGGCTGGGGTGAGTGTAAATCGCCCATGCCGGACCAGTAGATTGCTATATATTTCGTAGCTAGTTAAGCTTATTCTACGGGGGCTTGCTGCCCATTTTCTTCAGAAAATCGGCTGAACGCAGCGCACCCAGGTTCAGCACGCGCAAGCCACCGTATTCGACTCGGATAACGCCCTGGGTTTGCAGCGTGGTTAGTGCTTCATTCACCCGCTGGCGCGACAGCCCCACCAGATAGGCCAACTCCTGCTGGGTGATGCGCAATACCTCGCCCACGCCGGGATAAAGCACCGGGTTGAACAGGGCGGCCAGGCTGCGGGCCACGCGCACGTCGGGGTTGTTCATACGGTCTATTTCACGCGCGGCGATGAACTGGCCCAGGCGTTCATTGAGCTGGTTCATCACAAAGCGGTTGAAGGCAATCGAGTGGTCCAGCAGCCAGTGGAAGGTGTCGACGTGCAAGCCGGACACCCTGCTTTTGCGCAGCGCCTGGATGTTGTAGCGGTAGGTCTCACGCTTGAGGGCGGTGCCCTCGCCAAACCAGCCGCCCGGTGGCACGCCGGTGAAGGTCATGGTCTGGCCCTCGGCGTTGTTGGTGCTCATCTTCAGCAGGCCATCCACCACGCCAAACCAGTAGGTCACCGGGCGGCCCATGCGGCACACATATTCGCCAGGGCTGGCCTCGGCAATCTTGAGATCGTCCGCCGCGCGTTGGGCTTCCGCCGGAGCCAGCAAATGGAACCAGGGAATGGCCTCAAGTTCAACGTCGGTCAATGGCCGGCGGCGGTGAAACAAA
>JANOAP010000516.1:0-4839 GCA_031411175.1 Rhodoferax sp.
TTGAACAGGTCGAGTAATGATTTCATGTTTTAAATCCTTTTGCCTTCCTGCGATTAGCCGCGCTCAAGTTCGATGTCGATACCGAGCGAACGAATTTCCTTGACCAGCACGTTGAACGATTCCGGCATGCCGGCTTCGATCGCGTGCTCGCCTTTGACGATGTTTTCGTACACCTTGGTACGGCCCTGCACGTCGTCTGACTTGACCGTGAGCATTTCCTGCAAGGTGTAGGCAGCGCCGTAAGCTTCGAGCGCCCAGACCTCCATCTCGCCGAAACGCTGTCCGCCAAACTGCGCCTTGCCGCCCAGCGGCTGCTGGGTAACCAAGCTGTAGGGGCCAGTGGAGCGGGCATGCATCTTGTCGTCCACCAAGTGGTGCAGTTTCAGCACATGCATGTAGCCAATCGTGGTCGGACGCTCAAACGCATCACCACTGCGACCGTCGAACAGGTTGGCCTGCGTACGCGTGGCCGTGAGGCCCTTGGCCTTGGCAATGTCGTCCGGGTAAGCAAGTCGAAGCATGCCGCGAATTTCTTCTTCGGAGGCACCGTCGAATACCGGCGTGGCAAACGTCGCGCCTTTGGACAGGTTGCCCGCCATCTCCAGCACTTCGTCGTCGCTCAGCTTGGTAAGGTCTTCCTTACGGCCCGAGCCGTTGTATAACGTGTCGAGCAACTTGCGCATTTCAGCCAGCTTGGTCTCAGCCTGCAACATGTCCCCGATACGCTGACCAATGCCCTTGGCAGCCCAGCCCAGGTGAACTTCAAGCACCTGGCCTACGTTCATGCGCGATGGCACGCCCAACGGATTGAGAACGATGTCGCACGGCGTACCGTCGGCCATATAGGGCATGTCTTCAACCGGAACGATCTTGGACACCACACCCTTGTTGCCGTGACGGCCGGCCATCTTGTCACCCGGCTGCAAGCGGCGTTTGACGGCCAGATACACCTTGACCATTTTCAGCACGCCAGCCGGCAACTCATCACCTTGTGTTAGCTTCTTGCGCTTTTCTTCAAAGGCCAGATCGAAGCTGTGACGCTGCTGCTCAATGGAGTTCTTGATCGATTCAAGCTGGGCAGCAATATCATCATCCGCCGGACGGACATCGAACCAGTGGAATTTCTCTACCGATGCCAGATAGGCCTTGTCAATCTTCGTACCCTTGGCCAGCTTTTGCGGGCCTCCATTGGCTGTCTTGCCAATGAGGAGCTTCTCGATACGGTCAAACGCATCGGCTTCCACAATGCGAAGCTGGTCGTTCAGGTCAAGGCGGAAGCGCTTGAGCTCATCGTCAATGATCTGCTGGGCCCGGCGGTCGCGGGTAATGCCTTCACGGGTGAACACTTGCACGTCAATCACTGTGCCTTGCGAGCCCTGGTCCACGCGCAAAGAAGTGTCTTTCACGTCGCTGGCTTTTTCGCCGAAGATGGCGCGAAGCAGCTTCTCTTCAGGCGTCAGCGTGGTCTCGCCCTTCGGCGTGACCTTGCCCACCAGCGTATCGCCGGGTTGCACTTCTGCACCGACGTAGATGATGCCGGACTCGTCCAGACGGTTGAGCTGCTGCTCGCTCAGGTTCGGAATGTCACGCGTGATTTCTTCGGCACCCAGCTTGGTGTCGCGAGCCATAACCACGAGCTCTTCGATGTGAATCGAGGTGTAGCGGTCTTCTGCCACCACGCGCTCGCTGATCAAAATCGAATCTTCGAAGTTGTAGCCGTTCCAGGGCATGAAGGCCACAAGCATGTTTTGGCCCAAAGCAAGCTCGCCCAGATCCGTCGATGCACCATCGGCAATCACATCACCCTTGGCCAGCACGTCACCCTTTTTAACGATGGGACGCTGATGGATGTTGGTGTTCTGATTGGAACGCTGGTACTTGATCAGGTTGTAGATATCAACACCGACTTCACCCGAAATGGCCTCGGCATCGTTCACCCGGATCACGACTCGGGTCGCGTCAACATAGTCCACCAGTCCACCCCGGTTGGCAGTGACGACGGTGCCAGAGTCAACTGCTGACACGCGCTCGATACCAGTACCCACAAACGCTTTCTCAGGGCGCAAAACGGGTACAGCCTGACGCTGCATGTTCGCACCCATCAGCGCGCGGTTGGCGTCGTCGTGCTCCAGGAACGGCACCAGAGAAGCCGCCACAGAAACGATCTGCGCGGGAGACACGTCCATGTACTGAACGCGCTCGGCTCCCACCAAAATGGATTCGCCTTTTTCGCGGGCAGACACCAGGTCGCCAGTCAGCGTGTTGTCTTTGTCCAGCGTGGCATTGGCCTGGGCAATCACATACTTGCCTTCTTCGATGGCAGACAGGTAATCAATCTGGTTGGTCACCTTGCTGTCGGCCACGCGGCGGTACGGCGTTTCAATGAAGCCGTACTCGTTCAGGCGGGCGTACAGCGCCAGCGAGTTGATCAGACCAATATTCGGGCCTTCAGGCGTTTCAATCGGGCACACACGACCGTAGTGGGTCACGTGCACGTCACGCACTTCGAAGCCAGCGCGCTCGCGGGTCAAGCCACCGGGGCCAAGGGCCGATACACGGCGCTTGTGGGTGATCTCAGACAGCGGGTTGGTCTGGTCCATGAATTGCGACAACTGCGATGCACCAAAGAATTCCTTCAGCGCGGCCGAAATCGGCTTGCTGTTGATCAGGTCATGCGGCATCAGCGGCTCTTGCTCAGCCTGGCCCAAACGCTCCTTCACGGCCTTTTCAATTCGTGCCAAACCGGTGCGGTACTGGTTCTCGGCCAGCTCGCCGACGCAACGTACACGGCGATTGCCCAGGTGATCGATGTCATCGACTTCACCACGGCCATTGCGCAGGTCTACCAGAATCTTCACGACCGACAGAATGTCTTCGTTGGCCAGCACCATGGGGCCGGTTGATTCCGTCCGGCCCATCTTGGCGTTGAACTTCATGCGGCCCACGCGCGACAGGTCATAGGTGTCGGGGTTGTAGAACAGGCGCTGGAACAGGGCCTGCACTGCGTCTTCCGTCGGCGGCTCACCGGGACGCATCATGCGATAGATGGCGACGCGGGCAGCGAACTCGTCCACTGTTTCGTCGCTGCGCAGGGTTTGCGAAATGTACGCACCCTGATCCAGCTCGTTGGTGTAGATACAGGCCAAGTCTTGCACGCCAGCGGTACGCAGTTTCTTAAGTAACGCTTCCGTCAGCTCTTCATTTGCCTTGGCGATGATTTCACCGGTGTCGGTATCGACGATGTTGCGTGCCACGACGCGACCCACCAGGAAGTCTTCCGGCACGCTGATGTGCGTGGTCTGGCTTTGCTCCAGCTCGCGGGTGTGGCGGGCCGTCACGCGCTTGTCTTTGGCCACCACCACTTTGCCGCTCTTGTCGGTGATGTCAAAACGGGCGACTTCACCGCGCAGGCGCTCAGCCACAAATTCCATCTGCGCACCACTGTCCATCAACCGGAAGTTGTCGTTGACAAAGAAATTGGCCAGGATGGATTCATGGTTCAGGCCAATGGCCTTGAGCAGAATCGTGACTGGCATCTTGCGGCGGCGGTCCACACGGAAGTACAGGATGTCTTTTGGATCGAACTCGAAATCGAGCCAGGAGCCGCGGTAGGGGATGATGCGCGCCGAAAACAGCAACTTGCCCGAGCTGTGGGTCTTGCCCTTGTCGTGCTCGAAGAACACACCAGGGGAGCGGTGCAGCTGTGACACGATCACACGCTCGGTACCGTTGATGATGAAGGAGCCCTTGGTGGTCATCAAAGGCACTTCGCCCATGTAGACCTCTTGCTCCTTGACTTCCTTCACCACTTTGTTTTGCGACGTGGAAGACTCACGGTCATAAATGATCAACTGAACTTTGGCGCGCACGGCCGAGGCAAATGTCAACCCACGCGTCTGGCATTCACGCACGTCAAAAGCCGGTTTGGCGAGGTTGTACTCCAGGTACTTCATCTCGACAAAACCATTGTGCGAAACAATCGGGAAGGCCGCGTCAAAAGCAGCCTGAAGGCCCTCTATGGTGCGTTTTTTCGGGGCAACGTCTGCTTGGAGGAATGCCGTGTAGGCATCTTTTTGCATTTGCAACAAGTAAGGAATTTCAAGCACGCTGTCGCGGTTGCCGAAATTTTTACGAATGCGTTTGCGTTCGGTGTATGTGTAAGCCATGAGTTCTCCGGGCAAAGACTTGAAACCTTGGGTACTTCTTGGTGATTGGCCACTACCAATCATTGGCGGACGGCTGCACATTGCGTGCAACCCGAACCAAGGCATCTTCTACAGTCGGGGGCAGAAGACACTGAAAAACAGAAGTTCAATCTGCTTTTCAGTGCGCTCTATCAGGACATCAATCAGGCGATCCTGTTAGTGATCCTATAAGCACTAAAGGCTGGAGGCCCTTTCGGGCACTCCAGCCTTCAGATCAAACTCAGTTACTTGAGTTCAACCTTGGCACCAGCTTCCACCAGCTTCTTCATGGCTGCGTCAGCGTCGGCCTTGGAGATGCCTTCTTTGACGTTCTTGGGAGCGCCGTCAACCAGATCCTTGGCTTCTTTGAGGCCCAGACCCGTGATTTCACGCACTGCCTTGATGACGGAAACCTTGGCGGCACCGGCTTCCAGCAACACCACGTTGAACTCGGTCTTTTCTTCAGCTACAGCAGCAGCAGCGCCACCGCCAGCAGCAGGAGCGGACATGGCCGCTGCGCTCACACCAAATTTCTCTTCGATGGCTTTCACCAGGTCGTTGAGTTCCATGACCGTCATGCTGTCCAGCGCGGTCAAAAATGCGTCTTTATCGAATGCCATTTTGATTTCCTAAAAATATTGATTACAAAGTGCGG
>JANOAP010000517.1:0-5292 GCA_031411175.1 Rhodoferax sp.
TACGTTACGTCACGTAACATCAGTTTCAACGTTGCACCCTTATTTGGGTTTGCAATGCAGTTTTGACTGACCCGCCAACATCGTGGGAGGCAATGTGCAAGGTAAAAGAAATCGCTCTTCCTGTTTGGTCGTTTTTACACGTCCACTGGTTGCTTTGCAGTCCCGAATTTGGACGGCTCGGTGACTACCTTGAAGTTGGGCGCTCAAGGCCTGTCAGACCCGGAAATCGGTCTGGTCAAGACCTTGCTTAAATTGATGGCTACGGAGCCCGAGTTCTCCTGGATTTTTGCGACAAATGGGCCGTTTGATGCCCTTTTGGCGGACGCCTCGGTTGCTGAACCCAACAAAGATGCTGTCTGTGTCATCCAGCTGGTGACTCAGGGCCACGCGGTAGCGCCAGGCCAGTTCGCTCGCCCGATCAACGCGCCGGCACTGGAAGGCTGGCTGCGTTCAGCTGAGCGGCAGCTCAAGCCCACCGTCTACATGGGGCTGGACTACCAAACTCACGCCTCCGCTCTTCAAGACAAGCCCGTGCCGCGCTTTCAGGCAGCGGCTTCCTCAGCACCGGTTCAAGACACCGGAGAGAGGTACAAGCTGATACGCTGGCCTCCGCCCATGACTTTGCGCAACGACCGCAACCGTGTCCGTCTGGCCACGCTGATCACCCGGCAGGCCATGGACCTGAAGCAACTCGCGCAAATATCTGGCCAGTCCGTTGCAGAGTGTGGGGCATTCATCATGGTGCTCAATAGTTTGGGGTTGGTGACGGTAACCACCGCACCCACCGTCGTTGTCGCGCCCTCCCCGGTGGCGTGGGCGGAAAGTGCCTTTCCCGAAGAAAAACGCGGCAAGGCCCTGGGTTTCATTTCTGCGATTCGCAGAAAGCTGGGCCTGCAACCGCCAATAAGTCGAATGAGAGAATACAAAATACTGTTCACTGGCACCATGGGTGCAGGCAAAACCACCGCCATCGGCGCGGTCAGCGAGATGCCGCCCATCGTGACCGATGTAGCCAACACAGACAAATCCCACACCAAAGCCCGAACCACGGTGGGCCTTGATTTCGGCCAGCTGCAACTCGACAACGGCGATCGCCTGCGGCTATTTGGCACGCCGGGCCAGGTGCGCTTTGACTTTTTGTGGAGCATTCTGGCCACCAATGCGTTGGGCATCATCATCCTCACAGACAACTCCCGGCCTGACCCGCTGGCGGATCTGAACACGTTTCTGGAAGGATTTTCCAAGCAGTTGGACAGTATTCCCTGTGTCATCGGTGTGGGCCGCCTGCCCAGCCATCCCCAGCCAGATCTGGACGCCTACGCGGATTTGCTGTTTCAGCATCAGCGCGTGTTTCCCATCCTGCCGGTGGACGTCCGTGACAAAGCCGATGTTTTGCAATTGATTGATATGTTGCTGGCCCAAGTTGAGGCCAACGCCGCATCCGGTTCAAATTGAGGCCGTGATTCTGCCCCCAGCTCACACCCAAACGCACGGCCAAACACCGCTCTACCCCGAAACAACGATGACACATCATCAAAGCACACTTTCTCCCCTTGTCCTCAACATAGCGAGGCGCGAAGCCAGGGCTTTCCTGGATGAGGTCAGCGGAGTCACGGCCGTGGTGGTGGCATCCATTGACGGATTTGATATCGCATCTGCCATCCGCGGCGACATTGACCCCAGCCGGGTGGCGGCCATTGCAAGTTCCATTTCGGCCATCAGCGGTGTGGTGGCGCAAGAAGCAGCTCTGGGGAATCCCACCAGCGTCATGATCAACACGGACAAGGGTTTCGCCCAGGTGTTTTCAGTGCACCGCGCAGACGCGCAACTGGTCATCAACGTGATTGCCGACGCAAGCGGCATTCTGGCCCAAGTGGCCTACCGCGGCGTGCGCTTTGCCAAGTCGCTGCAGGACGCATGAATTCCAAATACATCCGCGGCAAGATTGACAGCATGGCCAAGACCCCCGGTATCGAAGGTTGCGCGGTGGTTGAGGTGTCAGCGGGCATGGTGTGGCACGCGGCCGGGCCCATGGTTGATTTGCCCCGCCTGGCAGAGGCCGCCAGCGACTATTGGCGCCTGTATGGGCGGTTGAAACCCAATTTTGAGCCGCTCGGTGAAATGCTGTGTTGCGTGCTGATCCACGCGACACACCGGATCACCATGGTGGCCTGCGGTGCGGATATGGTCATCCTGACGGTGAGCCAGAAAACGGCCACCGTGGACTGGCCCGCCTGGGACGTACGCGTTCAGCAGTTGGAGGATCTTCTATTGATGGAGTAGCGTTCCACCCCCATGTTTTCAGTTTTCAAAGCTTGTGCGTTGCTGCGGGGCACTCGTGAAAATAAGACGAACCGCAGTGTGTTTTTTTGTTGATTCATAAATGAAAGGAAATTTAAATGGCCAATATCAAGCAATCTCTTGACGATTTGATGACAGCGGACGGTGCCATGTGCGCCGCCGTGGTGGACTCGACCAGCGGCATGATCCTGGGCAGCGCGGGCTCAGGCGTGGACCTGGAAGTGGCCGCCGCTGGCAATACCGAAGTGGTGCGCGCAAAGGTGAAGACCATGCGCGCTCTGGGCCTGAACGACGTGATCGACGACATCCTGATCACCTTGGGCAAGCAGTACCACATCATCCGCCCGTCGGCGCGCAAAGAAGGCGTGTTCATTTACTTTGTGCTGGACAAAGGCAAATCCAACCTGGCCATGGCCCGCCGCAAGACGCAAGACGTGGACAAAGAGCTGAGCTTCTGATCTTCTCCTCAAGCGACTGCTTGAGATTGGATGCCGCGCCCAGCGCGGCTTTTTTTTGATAGCGGCCTCATCCGACCTGGCTTCGCTTGCCGTAAGCCCGCTCAACCCGGGCAATGCGCAGCTCGTAGTGCTCGTACCAGACCGTCTGGCCATTCTCCTGGGCAATACGGTGCTCGGCATCGGCCTTCCAGGCGGCTATCGCTTCCCTACTTTCCCAATACGACACGGTGATGCTAAAGCCGTCCGCGCCGCGCGTGCTTTCCACACCCAGGTAGCCCGGCTGCTGGGCCGCCAGCTCGACCATGCGGTCTGCCATGCGGGCATAGCCTTTGTCTTCTGGCGTGCGCAGCGCCGAGAAAATCACGGCGTAGTACGGTGGCTGGGGTAGCGTTGCAAATGCCGATGCGGTCATGGCATTTCCTTAAACAACCTGCCCAGCTTCAATCGTGATGCGGCGCTGGCAGCGCTCGGCAATCGCGCGGTCATGGGTGACCATCACCAGCGTGGTGCCCAGCTCCTGGTTCAGTTCAAACATCAGCTTCATGATGGTCTCGCCTGTGGCGAAATCAAGGCTGCCCGTGGGCTCATCGGCCAGCAGCACGGCGGGCTGCACGACGAACGCCCGGGCCAGTGCCACGCGCTGCTGTTCGCCGCCACTCAGTACCTTGGGGTAGTGGCCCAGCCGCTGCGACAGGCCGACCCGGGCCAGCATCTCGGTGGCTGACTTGCGGGCGTCTTTGGCATTGGCCAGCTCCAGCGGCAGCATGACGTTTTCCAGCGCAGTGAGGTTGCCCAGCAGCTGGAAGCTTTGAAACACAAAACCCACCTTGCGGGCACGCAGCGCAGCGCGTTCATCCTCATCAATGGCAAACAGGTCCTGCCCGGCCAGCCGGACGGTGCCGCGCGTGGGGGTATCCAGCCCGGCAATGATGGAAAGCAGCGTGCTTTTGCCGGAGCCGGACGCACCGACAATGGCCGCAGTTTCCTTCTGCGCCAGCGAGAAATCAATATCGCGCAAAATGTCCAGTGTGCCGGTGGAGTCAGCCACCGACTTGAACACATGCTCGACCGAAATGATGGCGGTTGTGGAGGGTGTGGTGGCAGAATTTTGGGAATCAGACATGAGGCTTTCTTTGTATCGACGACACTTTATCGCAGCCGGGATGCTGGCTGCCCTGGCGGGGTTATCAATGGGCACGTCTTTTGCGGCAACCGCGCCCAAAACCATTGTGGTGCTGGGCGATTCGCTCAGCGCGGAATATGGGCTGGCGCGAGGCACGGGCTGGGTGGCACTGCTTGAAAAACAGCTCAAAGGCGAAAAAATCGACGCCACGGTGGTCAATGCCAGCATCAGCGGTGACACCACCTCGGGCGGGCGTTCACGCTTGCCCGCCGTGCTGGCGCAGCACAAACCCACCCACGTGATCATCGAGCTGGGAGGCAATGACGCCTTGCGGGGTTTGCCCCTGAAAATGACAGAAGAGAACCTGACAGCGATGACCCGGGCCGCGCAGAAGGCCGGTGCCAGGGTGTTGCTGGTCGGTATGCAGGTGCCGCCCAATTACGGTTCTGATTACGCGGCCCGGTTTTCAGGCACCTTTGCCAGCGTGGCCAAGGCCGATAAAGCTGCGCTAGTGCCGTTTCTGCTCGAGGGCGTGGCGGACCGGCCCAATGCCACCGAGCTGTTTCAGGCCGACCGAATTCACCCCACGGCACAGGCCCACCCCGCCATGCTGGCCAATGTGTGGCCCGAACTGAAAAAGCTGCTGAAATGAGCTTGAGCACCATCACCGCCAGCGAGCTCATCACCCGACTGGCTGAGTTCGACACCGTCATTGATGCCCGCAGTGAGGGCGAATTTGCCGAGGACCATCTGCCGCAGGCCGTGAACTGGCCCACACTCAATGACGACGAACGCATTTTTGTGGGCACAACCTACAAGCAGGTGAATGCTTTCGAGGCCAAAAAACGCGGTGCGGCCATTGCCGCGCGCAACATCTCGCGACACATAGAGCGCGAGGTGATCGACAAACCCAAAGACTGGAAACCGCTGACCTACTGCTGGCGCGGTGGCAAACGCAGTGGGTCGCTGTCGCTGATTCTGAGCGAAATCGGTTTTCGCGTGACCCTGGTCGAGGGCGGCTATAAAGCGTTTCGTGCAGCCGTGGTGCAAGACATCGCCTTGCATGTCGCACGGCTGCGGTTTGTCGTGATCTGCGGTACGACGGGCTCGGGTAAAACGCGTCTGCTACAGGCGCTGACCGGACAAGGCGCACAGGTGCTGGACCTGGAAGGCCTGGCGCAGCACCGCAGTTCCGTGCTGGGCTCGATTCCAGGGCAAACTCAGCCCACGCAGAAGCGATTTGACACCTTGGTGTGGGAAACGCTTCGCCACTTCGACCCCGCGCGCCCCGTTTTCGTGGAAAGTGAAAGCAAGAAGGTCGGGAATGTGGCCGTGCCCGAGCCCCTGATTCTGGCGATGCGGGACAGCCATTGCCTGAACCTCGAATTGCCCGATGATGAGCGGGTTGCG
>JANOAP010000518.1:0-1547 GCA_031411175.1 Rhodoferax sp.
GCCAGGTCTTTTTTGGTGTCGAAGGGCATACCGGGAATCAGCGTGGGGTTGACGCCGTGCGTGTCGAACACCACGCCAAAGGTGTAGCCATCAGCCGGGGCGGCCGCCACGAAAGCGGTGCCGATCGAGCCGGAAGCGCCGCCCTTGTTTTCGACAATGATGCTCTGGCCGAGCTGCTGGCTCAGCGGTACCGACAAGATGCGCGCCACCTGGTCAACCGAGCCGCCAGGCGGAAACACCGCCACCAGCCGGATGGGCTGTTTGGCCGGCCAGGCCGGTCCTGAGCCGGTCGAAGTGGCCTGAGCCTGCGCGCTCAAGGGAACGCTCAGGCAGGCCAGAGCAGCCAGCGTGGAAAGCAGTCGGAAGGCATGACGTTTCATTTTTGTCTCCGGAAAAAACGGCAGTATCCGCTGACGCGCCGTCTTGCGCGATGCGGACACTACCAATCGGGTTTACGCCAATAGGGGCGACCGTGCAGCAGGCCGCGCGGATTAGCGGCAAAATTCCCCCATGCCAAGACTCAACCAACTCCTGCACGCCCAACGCGTGCCCGCCGCGACCCGGCCCGCTGCCACCGTGCTTTTGCTGCGCGATGGCGCAGATGGCATTGAAGTGCTGATGACCCGCCGCTCGATGACGGCCAGCTTCGCGCCCGGTGCCTATGTGTTCCCGGGCGGCGGCGTCGATGCGGCTGATGCCGCTGCCCACGCGCAGGCCAGGCGGCGCGGCACCCAAAGCGATCTGCACCTCACCCAGGCCATTGCCGCGATCCGTGAAAGCTTTGAAGAGCTGGGCATTCTGCTGGCGCGACATGCTGATGGCTCTGCGGCAGGTTCTGCGGACATCGCCGCGCTGGATCGCAAAGCCCCTTTCGCGGCGCAATGCGCAGCGCGTGGCCTGACGCTTGCCGCCGACGAGGTCTTTGTGCTGGCCCACTGGATCACAGACCGCGACCTGCCGCGCCGTTTTGACGTGCCATTTCTGGTGGCGCGCATGCCGCAGGCCCAGACACCAGTAGCCGATGAATCCGAGCAGTTTGAGCCGCTGTGGGTGCGCCCGGCAGACGCCCTGGCGCGCCACAAGGCCAAAGATTTTTTCATCATCTTCCCGACCATCCGCACGCTCGAGCGGCTGCAGGCCTACGCCAAGGTGGACGATGTGCTCAAAGCCTGTGCCGCCAATGAACAACCCCTGTGGACAAGCTGCCCGCGCGCTGGTTTTCTGGGTGGCAAGGAGGCGCGCTACATGGAGCATGAGCACCCGTACGGCGAGCTGGAACTGGTCAGCCCCGACGGCCAGATCGTGCACCACCTGGACTGGAACACGCTGCAGCCCGTGCCGCTGCTGAAAAACGTGATACGCCTCACCGCGCCCAACCCCGGTGTGATGACCGGCCCCGGTACCAACAGCTACCTGGTGGGCGACCCCAACACCGGCTACATCGCCATTGACCCCGGCCCGGCTGACGCAGAACACATTGAACGCTTGTGGCGTGCCGCAGGGAGCGATATACGCATGATTGTGTGCACGCACTCGCATGAGGACCA
>JANOAP010000519.1:0-9327 GCA_031411175.1 Rhodoferax sp.
GACGGTTTCGAGGTTATCGAGGCCCTGAAGACGAACCAGGTCGACAGCTACCTGCCGGTCATCGTGCTGACCGCGCAACCCGGCCACAAGCTGCGTGCGTTGCAGGCCGGGGCCAAGGATTTCATCAGCAAACCGTTTGACTTGATTGAGGTCAAGACCCGCATCTACAACATGCTTGAAGTGAGGCTGTTGTACAAACAGCTTGAAGAACACAACAGGACACTTGAAAAAAAGGTACAGGAGCGTACAGCGGAACTCGCCGCCAGTGAGTCCAGGTTTCGCAGCCTGACCGAGCTGGCTTCGGACTGGTATTGGGAACAGAACATCACAGGCGACTTCACCACCGTGTCCGGCCCGGTCTTCGAAATGCTCGGCATCCAGGTCAGCCGCTTTTTGGGTGACCCAGGGATCGAGAGGGAGGCCGCCCAGACGACCGGTTGGAACGAGGTAGAACGCAAGGCCCTTCAGGACAAGATTGCTTCGCGCGAGCCATTTCTCGACTTTGAGTTCACCCGCATCAACGGCGACGATTCAATCCAGAACTTCCGCGTGAGCGGCGAGCCCATGTTTGACGACACCGGCCGGTTTACCGGCTACCGGGGCATTGGTGCCGAGATCCTGAAGCAGCGATAGGCTGCAGCGCAAGGCGCGATGGTATTTGGCTATTTCCAGCCGCTAAACCTTGGAAAAATCCGGTTTGCGCTTGTCCATGAAGGCGGCAAACGCCTCGCGCGCTGCAGGCTCGCGCAGCATGCGGCCGAAGCTGGCGAACTCTTCACCCATCTGCGCAGCGATCTGCACTGCCTGGCCTTTTTTCATCAGCCGCTTGGTTTCCATCAAGGCGCTGAGGGGCTTGGCCGCCAGCTTGCGTGCCTGCGTCTGAGCGATGCCATTGCATTCAGTGGGCGGCACGATGCGATTGACCAAGCCCACCTCCAGCGCGGCTTCGGCCATGAAGGGCTCGCCCAGCAGCAGCGCCTCGGCCGCGCGGTGGTAGCCCATCATCTGCGGTACCAGCAGGCTGGACGCCGCTTCAGGGCACAGACCCAGGTTGACGAAGGGCATTGAGAACGCCGCGTTGTCACCCGCATAGACCAGATCGCAGTGAAGCAGCATCGTCGTGCCCACACCCACGGCGGGGCCGCACACCGCAGCGACGAGCGGCTTGGTGAAGGTGCTGATAACGCGGAGGAAACGCAGCACGTTGGACTCACCCGCGCTGGGCGGCGCATTCAGAAAATCTCCAATGTCGTTGCCTGCGCTGAACACGGTGACATGGCCCTGAATCACCACAGCGCGAACAATGGCGTCGGTTTCGGCCTGGGTCAGCGCGTCGGCCATGCTGCCGTACATGGCAGCGGTGATGGAGTTTTTCTTGTCAACCCGGTTCAGGGTGATGGTCATCACACCGGCTTCGGTATGGCTCAGGATATCGGACATGGTTGGCTACTTTGCAAGGACGGAAATTGATGGGGTTGAATCAGGCCAGTATTGCTTCACGCACAAAATCGAGCCTGTCTTGCCCCCAGAACATGGACTCACCGACGAAAAACGTGGGCGCACCGAATATGCCGCGCTCCACAGCCGTTTGTGTAACTGCCTTGAGCTCATCCTTGACGGCCACGTCACTCGCCAGCGCCAGCATGGCCGCCGCATCGAAACCAGCCGCCTGCAACACGGCACCCACGGTGGCCGGGTCGTTCATGTTTTTGGCATCCACCCAGATGGCATGGAACATGGCCGCCGTGTAGTCGCCGAAGCGCGGATCGTCGCGCATCTGCAATCCCACGGCGGCGCGCATCAGGGTAAGGGTGTTGATGGGGAAATGCGGGTTGTGGGTGAGCGGCACGCCATAGCGTTTGGCAAAGCGGGCAAAGTCCTTGAAGGTGTACTTGCCCTTGGCCGGAATCGTGACCGGTGAATGGTTGCCTGTAGCCTGAAACACACCACCCAGCAGCATGGGTTTGTACGCGACCGTGGCACCTGTATCAGCGGCCAATTGGGGCAACTGGGTCCAGGCCAGGTAAGCGGCGGGGCTGCCAAAGTCAAACCAGAATTCAACGCTCTTGCTCATCAGAATTTCTCCATGTAGGGCCGCAGGTCCAGCTCGTGCGTCCAAGCATCACGCGGCTGCTGGTGCAGCATGAAGTATGCATCGGCAATGTGATCCGGGTTCAAAATGCCGTCCTGGTCCTTCAAGGCATAGCGCTCGGGGAAGGTGTTGCGGATGAAGGCGGTGTCAATGGCACCGTCGATGATGCTGTGCGCCACGTGGATGCCCTTGGGGCCCAGTTCGCGCGCCATGCTTTGCGCCAGCGCCCGCAGCGCATGCTTGGCACCGGCAAAGGCAGCAAAGTTCGCAGCGCCACGCAACGAGGCCGTGGCGCCGGTGAAGATGATGGTCTGCTTGCGCTCGGGCGATGCGCGCGTCACCATGCGCTTGGCCACCTCGCGGCCATTGAGGAAGCCGCCAAAGCAGGCCATCTCCCAGATCTTGAAATACTTGCGCGCGGTCTCATCCAGAATGCTGCACGGCACGTTGGCACCGATGTTGAACACCAGCACCTCGATAGGCCCGATAGTGGATTCGATCTGTTCCACAAGCGCGATGACTTCTTCTTCCTTGCGTGCGTCACTGCCAAAGGGCACCGCACGCCCGCCGTCCGCTTCAATCTGCGTGACGAGTGGGACCAGCTTGTCTGCCTCGCGACGGGTGACACAGGCGGTGTAGCCGCCCCGCGCGAACCTTCGCGCCACAGACCCGCCAGTAGAGTCTCCCGCCCCAATGATGAGTGCAACCTTGTTCATAAGCTACTCCTTGTAGTACACGACCTGATGCGTGGTGGCCAGCAAATCACCGGCTTCATTCCAGAGCTGGGCGGTCTGGTCAAAGAAACCGTTTCGAAAAGCTTGTGCTTGAGCCTGCCCCAGCAAATACCCCGTGCCAGTGTCTGCCAGTTGTTTGGCATCGGCGTGAAAGTACACCGTCATCGACACGGTGCCCAGCGGAATCATGGTGGCACGGCGGCGCCAGATGCGGGGGTAGAACACGTCGGCCAGCGCCGTCAGCGACGCGAAGTCCAGCGGACGCGGCGGATCATCACGCATCCACACTTGGCTGAGGCTGTCGCCTGAATCGCGGCCATCCCAGGCCGGAGGAAAGAAGCCGTGCACAAAGCGCAGCTCATAACGGTTGAGCCATTCGGCACGACCACGGGTAACGCCGCGTTGGGTGTCTGCTGCGCTGGGGACGACAGGCAGCACCATGTCCTGGGCATTCCAGGTGTCACGACGCAGCGCCGTGAAAACCGTGGCGGTCAGGGATGTGTTGCCGTTCTGTAAAACCTCCACCACCCAGTGCTGGGTGGACCGGTTGGTGCGCGCGGCACGGGCCTGCACTTCAAAAGGCCCGTCCGCCAGCGCCGCAGCAAAATTAATGGTGAAGGCCACCGGATCGCCCAGCTTGTCCGGATGCTGCAGCACGGCGTTGATGGCCTGCGCCGCCATCACGCCGCCAAACGGCCCGACCATATTGGCGTAGGCCGGGCTGGTGTGACCCAGCCAGTGGCCTTCGGGCTGGCGCTGCAGCGCAATCGCCTCGTCGAAGGCATGAGGTGTCATATCGATCTCGCTCAGTTCAGACTCAAACGCGCTCAAAAATGCCCGCAGCGCCCTGCCCCATGCCAACACACATGGTCACCATGCCGTATTTCAGATTTTTGCGTTGCAAGGCATGAACCACGGTCGCGGAGCGGATCGCACCCGTGGCACCCAGTGGATGCCCCAGCGCAATGGCCCCGCCCATCGGGTTGACCCTGGCCGGGTCCAGGCCCAGCGTGCGAATGACGGCCAGAGACTGCGCTGCAAAGGCTTCATTCAACTCAAACCAGTCGATGTCCTCATGGCGCAAGCCAGCGTACTTGAGCGCGGCAGGAATCGCCTCAATCGGGCCGATGCCCATGATGTGCGGCGGCACGCCCCGGCTGGCGTAGCTGACAAAGCGGGCCAGGGGCTTGAGGCCAAAACGTTTCAATGCGCTTTCGCTGACCAGGATCAAGGCACCAGCACCGTCAGATGTTTGCGAGCTGTTGCCAGCCGTGACCGAGCCGCGTGCGGAAAACACGGTGCGCAGTTTGGCCAGGCCTTCCACCGTGGTGTCGGGGCGGGCGCCTTCGTCAAGATTCACGGTGCGGGTGGCACTGACAACGTCGCCGCTGGCCAGATCAGGCGCGCGGTCAGTCACTTCCACAGGGGTGATCTCGTTCGCAAATTCACCGGCCTTCATGGCGGCAATGGCCTTCATGTGGGACGCGTAAGCAAACTCATCCTGCGCCTCGCGGCTCACCTTCCACTGCGTGGCCACCTTCTCGGCGGTCAGGCCCATGCCATAGGCAATCCCGTAGTTTTCAACATCATCCGTGTTGCTGAAGATGGTGGGTGACAGGCTGGGCGAGTTGCCCATCATGGGCACCATGCTCATGCTTTCGGTGCCCGCAGCAATCATCACATCGGCCTCGCCCACGCGAATGCAGTCTGCCGCCATCTGCACAGCCGACAGGCCTGATGCGCAGAAACGGTTGACCGTGATGCCACCCACGGTGTTGGGCAGCCCGGCCAGAATGGCACCGATGCGCGCTACGTTCAGGCCCTGTGCGCCTTCGGGAATGGCGCAGCCGCAGATCACATCTTCCACCGCCCTGGGGTCCAGCCCCGGCACCTGGGCCATGGCGGCGCGCAACGCGGTGGCCAGCAACTCATCAGGCCGCAGGTTGCGGAAAGCGCCGCGATGCGAACGGCCAATGGGCGTGCGCGTGGCAGCAACGATGTAGGCGTCTTGAACTTGCTTGCTCATGATGTTTCCTTCTTCTTTCTTGGGACGTCTGGAATCCAGGCCCAGATAAATTCACATTCGACCGGGTTGACACCGGCCTCGTCCGTCACGATGACGGACACATTCACTTCGCCCTTGTCGCTGGCCTGCATGGCGGTGCGCTGCTCATGGCTCAATACCGCCACGGCGCGCAGCGCACCAGTAGCGCGCTTTTTGAACACCATCTTCAACTCTTTGGCAAGGGGGATGGCATCGTCGCGCACATTCATGCCCACCACCATGCCGGTGGCGGTCTCGGCCAGCAGGTTCATGGCCGAGGCGTGAATGCTGCCGATATGGTTTTGCACCTTGCGCTCGTTGGCCAGCGTGACTTCCACACGCTCAGGCGTTACATCCACAAACTTGATGCCCGCAGTACCCACAAAGGGCACGGCCTTGCGCAAGATAATGCTGCGGTACCACGGGCGCGCAAATGCAGGTACCTCGGACAGACGCCCAAGCTGGTACTGCATGCGGTTGAGGGGGAAAGTCATTTGATTAGTTGGGGACAGAGCTTGCTCATTTCATGTAGCTGCGGTCTTTCCCGCAAAGTTATTAATTTCTCACCGGTTTGCCGGTGGACATCATGCCCATGATGCGTTCCTGGGTCTTGGCGTTGGCCAGCAGGGTGCCAAAGGCGCGGCGTTCAAGCGTCATGATGTATTCCTCATCCACCAGCGAGCCCGCGTCCACGTCGCCGCCCGTGACGACACCGGCAATCAGGCTGGCAATGTAGAAATCGTGCTGGCTGATGAAACCACCGTCGCGCATGTTGATGAGCTGGCCCTGAATCGTGGCCTTGCCACTGCGCCCCGCCACTGCAAACTGGCGCTTGTGCGGCGCGCGGTAGCCACCTGCAAACAGCGCGCGGGCTTCATTGATGGCCACAAACAGCAGTTCGTCCTTGTTGGGCACGATGATGTCACTGTCCAGCAGGTAGCCCAGCTTGCGGCTCTCCAGCGCGCTGGTGCCCACCTTGGCCATGGCGGCGGCGGTGAAACCTTCGGTCAGGCATTTCAGGATGTCCTTGTCAGTCGAATTGGCGGCATTCTCGGCCGCGCGACGCGCAATGTAGGTCAGGCCGCCTGCACCCGGCACCAGGCCCACACCCACTTCGACCAGGCCGATGTAGCTTTCCATGGCCACCACGCGGCGTGCGGAATACACCGCCAGTTCGCAGCCGCCGCCCAGCGCCAGCCCCCGTATGGCAGACACCACCGGCACATTGGCATACCGCAGCTTGAGCATGATGCGCTGCATCTCGTGTTCAGCCTCGTCAATGGCGGCCACGCCACCCATCATGAAGCCGGGCAGCATGGCCTGCAGGTCGGCACCCGCGCTGAAAGGCTCGTCGCCTGACCACACCACCACGCCCTCGTAGTCTTTTTCGGCCAGGTCCACCGCCATGGACAGGCCTTCCATCACATCAGGCCCCAGGGCGTGCATTTTCGATTTGATGCTGATGATGACGACCCCACTGCCGGAGGGACGTTCATCGCCTTCGAGCGTCCACAGCCGCACCGAATCGTCTTCATGCAGTGTCTTGCCTGCGGTTTCAAACTTTTGCGAACCATCGCCCAGCAGGCTCTCGGGAAAATGCTGGCGTTCATACACCGGCAACCGGCGGCGCGGCACAAACTTCTGCAACGAAGCACTCCACGAGCCTTGCGGCGTCTGCACGCCGCCTGCTTCAGCCACCGGGCCTTTGAACACCCAGTCGGGCAGCGGCGCCTTGCACAATGCTTTGCCCGCATCAATGTCGTCCTGGATCATCTTCGCCACGTCAAGCCAGCCGGCTTCCTGCCACAGCTCAAACGGGCCTTGCGACATGCCGAAGCCCCAGCGCATGGCCAGGTCCACATCGCGGGCGGTCTCAGCCACGGTAGACAGATGCACGGCAGAGTAGTGAAAGCTGTTGCGCAGAATGGCCCAGAGGAACTGGCCCTGTGCACCTTCGCTGTTGCGCAGCAGCTTCAGGCGTTCGCCCGCAGGCTTCTTGAGCATGCGGCCATAAACCTCGTCAGCCTTCTCGCCACTGGGCACATAGTCTTTGCTGGCCAGATCAAAGCGCAATATGTCGCGCCCCACCTTCTTGAAGAACCCGGCCTTGGCCTTCTGGCCCAGGTTGCCCATCTCGATAAGCGTCTTGAGCACTTCGGGCGTGCCAAAGCTGCCGTAGAAAGGATCGTATTGACCCGCCCCTTTGGTAGCGTCGTCGCTCAGGTTGTCTTGCAACGTCTTGACCACATGGGCCATGGTGTCCAGCCCCACCACGTCGGCGGTACGGAAGGTGCCCGAGCTGGCGCGGCCCAGCTTCTTGCCGGTGAGGTCATCCACCACGTCAAACGTGAGGCCGAAGTTGTCGACCTCCTTCATCGTGGCCAGCATGCCGGCAATGCCAATGCGATTGGCGATGAAGTTGGGCGTGTCGCGCGCGCGGATGACGCCCTTGCCCAGGCCGCTGGTGACAAAGGCTTCGAGCTGGTCCAGCACCTGCGGCTGGGTGGTGGGCGTGTTGATCAGCTCCACCAGGTACATGTAGCGCGGCGGGTTGAAGAAGTGAATGCCGCAAAAGCGCGGTTTGATGGAATCGGGCAATGCTTCGCTGAGCTTGGTGATCGACAGGCCCGAGGTGTTGCTGGCCACAATCGCGCCTTCGCTGATGAAAGGCGCAATCTTGTGATACAGGTCGGTCTTCCAGTCCATGCGCTCGGCACTCGCCTCGATGATGAGGTCGCAGCCCTTGAGCAGCTCCATGTGCTCTTCGTAGTTGGCCTGCTGGATCAGCGCCGCGTCTTCCGGCACGCCCAGCGGCGACGGCTTGAGCTTTTTTAGCCCTTCCACCGCCCGCGTGACGATGCCATTCTTGGGGCCTTCCTTCGCCGGCAAATCAAACAAGATGACCGGCACTTTGACGTTGACCAGATGCGCTGCAATCTGCGCACCCATCACGCCCGCGCCGAGCACGGCAACCTTCTTCACTTGAAATCTAGACATACATTTACTTTCTTAATCACTGCACCCGTACCCAGGTCTGGGTGCGACCGATGAATGCGATAGAGCCGCGCATTTCGAGTTTCTTGCCGTCTTCAATCGGTGTCAGGCGGGCGTTGTAGCTGGAGCCGTTTTCAGGGTCGAGGATCTTGCCGCCCTCCCACACATCCTTGCCTTCAACCTTCTTCACGCCCCGGATGATTTCCATGCCAATCTTGGGCTTGCCCTTGCGGTCATCCGTGCACTGGTCGCAGTTTGGCTCGCCGCTGGGGGGCAACAGAGACCGCTCGATCACGCCCGAGAGCTCGCCGTTGGCCTTAGCGGTGATCCTGATTTCAGCCTTGGGCTGGCCCGTCTTGTCGTCGATGCTCCTCCACAAGCCTACCGGCGTCATCTGCGCTTGAGCAGCAAAAGCGGAAATTCCTAAAACAATAGCAAGCAAGGTACGGAACATGGGGGTCTCCTATTGGTTTAACGATTAAAAATCAGGCAAACACAGCTTCCGTGTCAAGCAGCACCTTGGCACCCGAGCGCGCCGTACGCAACAGCGTTGCAGTTTCGGGGAAAAGCCGCGCAAAGTAGAAACGCGCCGTTTGCAGCTTGGCCAGATAGAACGGGTCAACCGGCCTTTTGTCCGACTCTGCAGAGGCGACTTCACGCAGTGCCACCTGCGCCATGCGCGCCCAGAAGTAGCCAAGCACCAGGTGGCCCGCCACACGCAGGTAGTCCACTGCCGCAGCGCCCACCTCATCGGCGTTCTGGAAGCCCTTGAAACCGATTTCGGTGGTGAGCTTGGTGAGCTGATCACCCAGGTAGGCCAGCGGGTTGATGAACTCGGACATCTTCTCGTTCACGCCTTCTTCCATCACCAGCGCACCGACCAGCTTGCCAAATTTCTTCAGCGTGGCACCGTTGTTGCCCAGCACTTTACGGCCCAGCAGGTCGAGCGACTGGATGGTGTTGGTACCCTCGTAAATCATGTTGATGCGGGCGTCGCGCACAAACTGCTCCATGCCCCACTCCTTGATGTAGCCATGGCCGCCAAACACCTGTTGGCACATCGTGGTGGCCTGGAAGCCGTTGTCGGTCAAAAAGGCCTTGACGATGGGCGTGAGCATGGACAACATCTCATCGCTGTCTTTGCGCACCTTCTCGTCGGGGTGGCTGTGCACTTTTTCCAGCAGCACCGAGCAGTAAATTGCCAGCGCACGGCCCCCTTCGGCGTAGGCGCGGGCGGTGAGCAGCATCCTTCGCACGTCGGGGTGCACGATGATCGGGTCGGCTGGTTTGTCTTTGGCTTTGGGACCGGACAGTGAGCGCATCTGGATGCGGTCCCGGGCGTAAGCCACGGCATTCTGATAGGCCACCTCGGTCAGGCCGAGCGACTGGTTGCCCACACCCAGGCGGGCCGCGTTCATCATCACGAACATGCCCTGCATGCCCTTGTTGGGCTGGCCCACCAT
>JANOAP010000520.1:0-2618 GCA_031411175.1 Rhodoferax sp.
CATTCAAACGACCCAAGGCCGTCTCTAGCTCTTGGCTAGTTGCCACGACCACAGCCCCCAGAACAATCAACAAGGCTCCCGCAATCACGCGCGGCCCGTCCAGCGTCGCCAGCTCCCGGAAAACCAGCGCAGAGATGGGCAGGGCCACCCCGCGCATCCGCCGCCTCAGTTGGAGAAACGCTCAATATGTGTCTCGCCTCGGCGGCCGAGGTACACCACATGGCGCCCGGCAATCCAGACGGTGTAGCCCAAGCAACCTGCTTGCTGTGAAAGCAGTTTGAACTCGGGATACATCACCCTGCCCTGCTGCGCGCCCAGGATGGCCGCGCGTACGGCGTCGCCATCGAAGGCGTCGGCAATTCCATTCTGCGGGCGTTCAAAGCTGAAGTCCGCCGTGGCGCCGTCGGCCAGAGCGGTAATCGACGTGGTACGACTCCACCCCGGCGCCCACGAGCTGGGCTATCACCTGGCCGAAGTGGAGGGTGCCTTGGTTGGATGCGTCAAAGGTGGCCTGGATGGTGGAGCGTGTGCTTTCGTTCATGGTGTGCTTTTTTGGTTGAAGGTGGCCTGGTGAATCAGGCGGTGGGGATTTCTTTGAGTTGGTGGTGTTGGACCAACGCCTGAATGGCCTGGGTAAGGGCTTGGCGCGCCTTGGGAGGGAGGTGGCCGAAGAAGTGGTCATCATTGGCATCTGCCAAAGCGGCGAGCTTCGGCACCAGGGCCTTGCCCGCTGTTGTCAGCGCCAGGCATTGCTCGCGCGCGCAGCCCTCGGCGAGTTGCCGCTCGGCCAGCCCTTTTTCTTCCAGGCGGGTGATCACTTTAGAGGCCGCTCCCTTGGTCATGCCCAGGGCCAGGATCAGCTCGGCATGTGTGGTTTCATCTTGCGACCAGAGCGTGCGCAGCGCCACCCATTCGGTGACAGTGACGCCCTTTTCTTCCAGCAGTTGCTGGAAGCGGATGGACACGTGGTTGGAGACAAAGCGCAGCCAGAAGCCCAGGTGGGCTTCCAGCGGCGAAGGCGGTTGTTTGGTTTTGCGGGTTGTCATTAGGTATCCTTGGAAACTAATAATAGTTTAGTTTCCAAGGATACCAATGTCAGGCCCCCCGCAAATCTGTCTAGCGCTCAATGATCCGGTCGCGCTCGATATCGGCCAGCTTTTTTGCAAACGAATCCCGGCGCTTTGCGGCCTTTGCCGCAACTTCGACCGCCACCGCAATAGCCTTGGGCCCTTTGCTGGCGACCACTTTGATCAATCCGAACTTGTGCGCAGCATCTGCCTCCGCCCTTCTGAAAGCGGCGATAAGTTCGGCATGAGGAACGGATGGACTCACAAGGACCTCGCAGCATGCCTGAGCACTTTGCCGACAGACTTGAAGCGGCAGCCTGACTACCCCAGGCGCGCAGCAAAAATCTCCACGATGCTGTCGCCCGTCATGTCCACCACCTTGGGCTTGACGATCATCTTGGCGAAATCGGACGTGATGTTTCTGAACTGCGGTTTGTCAGACTGCGCCACCGCCAGAATGATTTGCGCAATGTCGTCCCCAGTCTGGCCATACTTGGCAAACACGTCAGCCGACGCACCCAGGTAGCTGGCCAGCATGCGGTCATACGGTGCAGCAAGCCCTTCGATGAGGGATGTGCTGACCGAGCGCACGCTTTTGACAAACTCCGTGTTGATGGGGCCGGGCTCGATCAGGCTCACGTGAATGCCCATGCGGCGGGCCAATGGCGCCAGGCCTTCCATCATTCCCTCAACGGCGAACTTGGCTGCGCAATAGGCTTCGTTGAACGGCTGGCCTAGCAGGCCACCCACGCTACTGACCGAGATGATGCGGCCAGAGCCGCGTTCACGCATGGACGGCAACACGGCCTTGGTGGTGTTCCAGACACCAAAGAAGTTGACCTCCATCACCGAGCGCAATTGCGCTTCACTGGTCTGCTCGACACTGCCGAGAAACCCCGCACCTGCATTGTTGAGCAGCACATCGATGCCGCCGAACTCATCCAGCACTGCCTTGACGCAGCTGGCAATCGACGGGCCGCTGGCCACGTCAAGCGCCATGACTTTGACCCGCACGTTTGCAGCTTTTGCCATGTCCATCAAAGCCGCACTCTTTGAAACGTCGCGCATGGTGGCCACGGTTTCAAAGCCCGCAGCGGCAAAGCGCAGTGCCGAGTACATGCCGACACCGGTCGATGCACCTGTAACAAGCACCGTTGGCTTTTGCACCGTTGGTTTGGGGCCAGATTTTTTGGTCATGAGAGTCCTTTACTGGAGAAATAGGCCACTAGCCCCCGCAGGATGGGCTTGGCCAGCTACTATATCGATAGCAATCTGACCTACGGAACAATTTCGGGCCGGTTCAGGTCACGCCACGTCAGATCACGCCACGACCGGCGCTGGCGGATTGAAGACGGCCTTGGTTTCCAGAAACTCTTCAAACCCCAAGGCACCCCACTCGCGGCCATTGCCGGATTGTTTGTAGCCACCAAACGGTGCCGTGTTGTCACCCCCCGCACCGTTCAAATGCACGTTGCCCGTGCGCAGCCGGGCAGCAATGACACCGGCGGCGGCTGGCGTGGCGGCGTACACATAGCCAGACAGACCATAGGG
>JANOAP010000521.1:0-6088 GCA_031411175.1 Rhodoferax sp.
CCGGGCGACTCTTCATGGCCCGCAAACAGCGAGCCAATCATCACCATCGTCGCACCAAAGCGGATGCTCTTGGCAATGTCGCCATGGTCGCGAATGCCGCCATCGGCAATGATCGGCTTGGTGGCCACGCGGGCGCACCACTTCACGGCTGACAACTGCCAGCCACCGGTGCCAAAGCCGGTCTTGAGTTTGGTAATGCAGACCTTGCCCGGCCCAATGCCTACCTTGGTGGCGTCGGCACCCCAGTTTTCCAGATCAATCACCGCCTCGGGCGTAGCCACATTGCCGGCGATGATGAAGGTTGAAGGCATCTTGGCCTTCAGGTAAATGATCATTTCCTTCACGCTGTCTGAATGCCCGTGCGCGATGTCAATGGTCACGTACTCAGGCACCAGGCCCAGGGCCAGCAGGCTGTCCACCGTGGCGTAATCGGGCTTTTTCACACCCAGCGAGATGGATGCGTACAGCCCGCGCGCCTTCATGTCCTTGACGAACTTCACGTTGTCCAGGTCAAACCGGTGCATCACATAAAAGTAGCCGTTTTGTGCCAGCCAGATGCAGATGGTCTCGTCCACCACCGTCTTCATATTGGCGGGTACCACCGGCAGCCGGAAGCGTCGGCCGCCCAGTTCCACACCGGCATCACACTCAGACCGGCTTTCCACGCGGCACTTGCGCGGCAGCAGCAGGATGTTGTCGTAGTCAAAAATTTCCATGATTTTCCAGGCAAAAAAAACCGGTCCACAATTGCTTGGGCCCGGTGATTGATTCTACGCCAGCTATTTCTCGCACAGGCTCGCGGCGCTGGCAATCACCCGACCCCGTGGGTCTTCCACCCAACCCACCACGCGCAGACGCCCTGGGTTGGCCCCGTCAGGGATGCTCATGGGGCGTGACTCGTAAAGGCGCGTTGCACCTTGCCGTGTCGATTGATTTGATTTTGATAGCGAACTATTGATATTCCACGTGGGAGAAATGGCATTTCTGACCAGCAACCGGGGTACAGGGGTGCCGTCGGTACCCGCAGGAATGTCCTCCACCAGCAGCAGCCAGGCGGTCAGGGGCTGATGGGGCAGCGGGGTGCCACGGCGTGCCGTGAGTTCAATCGACGCGCCCATGTAGCCGCCCAGGGCCACACCGCGCGCCACGCGGAGCTTGAAGCCGCCCTGCTGGACTGTGCGCGTGACCGTCTTGGTCTTGGTGCTGCCAGGTGGCGCTTGCGACAGAGCTTCCAGCCTTTGAACCGCATCGCGGCTGGCGCCGGCAGACAGCGGTGCGTGGTCGCCCCGCGGCGTGGGCACGATCCAGTCCAGTGCCAGCCTGTGCGGCCCTGGCCGGGTGGAGGCCGGGTCGGCCCAGCAGGTGCCGCAATCGGCGCTGATGAAGCGCTCAACCAGCCCTGTGGGTGCGCGCTGGCCATCGCTGCTGCAACTGGACTGCGCCCAGGCGGTTGTGCAGGTCAGGCAGCCCAGGTAAGCCAGGGCTGCGGCGGCTGCGAATCGTCTCGAAAATCGCCTCTGTATTGCCAAAATAATCATGCGCGGGTTCCTACAATGTGTCCATGTTCTTAGAAGTCGTTCAGGATTCCCCACTCTTACACAACCTCAACCCGGAGCAGCGCGCTGCGGTTGTTTTGCCCAATGAGCATGCGCTGATTCTCGCCGGTGCCGGCTCGGGCAAGACCCGTGTGCTGACCACGCGCATCGCCTGGCTGCTGCAAACCGGGCAGGTGTCCCCCGCAGGCGTCATGGCAGTGACCTTCACCAACAAGGCCGCCAAGGAGATGATGACGCGCCTCGGCGCAATGCTGCCCGTGAACGTGCGCGGCATGTGGATTGGTACCTTCCACGGCCTGTGCAACCGGTTTCTGCGCTCGCACTACAAGATGGCTAACTTGCCGCAGGCCTTCCAGATTCTGGACACGCAGGATCAGCTCAGCGCTATCAAACGGCTGATGAAGCAGTTCAATGTGGACGATGAGCGCTTCCCGCCGAAGCAGACGCAGTGGTTTATTGCCGGTTGCAAGGAGGATGGCCTGCGCCCCAACATGGTCGAAGTGCGCGACGAAGACACGCGCAAGAAGATCGAGATTTACCAACTGTATGAAGACCAATGCCAGCGCGAAGGCGTGGTTGATTTTGGCGAGCTGATGCTGCGCAGCTTTGAGCTGCTGCGAGACAACGACCCCATCCGCGAACACTACCAGCGCAGGTTCCGGTTCATCCTGATCGACGAGTTTCAGGACACCAACAAGCTGCAATACGCGTGGATCAAGATGCTGGCGGGCACGGGTGCCCATGCGCCCGGCGGTCTGGGGCTGGAGCAAAGCAGTTTCAACCCCACCGGCAGCGTGCTGGCTGTGGGTGATGACGACCAGAGCATTTATGCTTTTCGCGGTGCGCGCGTGGGCAACATGGCTGACTTTGTGCGCGAGTTCGGTGTGAAGCACCAGATCAAGCTGGAGCAGAACTACCGCAGCGGCAGCAACATCCTCGATTCGGCCAACGAGCTCATCAGCCACAACAGCAAGCGCCTGGGCAAGAACCTGCGTACCGACCAGGGGCCGGGCGAGCCGGTGCGCGTGTATGAGGCTACCAGCGACTTTGCCGAGGCGCAGTGGATGGTGGACGAGATGAAGCAGCTCGTGCGTGAAGACGTGGAGCGCAAGGAAATTGCGGTGCTCTATCGCAGCAATGCGCAGAGCCGGGTCATAGAGACGGCACTGTTCAACGCGGCCATGCCCTACAAGGTCTATGGCGGCCTGCGCTTCTTTGAGCGCGCCGAGATCAAGCACGCACTGGCCTACTTGCGCATTTTGGAGAACCCCAACGACGACACCAGTTTTCTGCGTATCGTCAACTTCCCGCCGCGCGGTATTGGCGCGCGCTCCATCGAGCAGTTGCAGGATATGGCGCGGGCATCGGGCTGCTCTTTGCACGACGCGGTGAGCGCGATGACCGGCAAGGCCGGCGCCAACATCGGTGCCTTTGTGGCCCGGATGGACGTGCTGCGCGAGCAGACGCAGAAGATGACGCTGCGCGAGATCATCGAACTGGTGCTGGACCACAGCGGCCTGATCGTGCACTACAAGGCCGACCGCGAAGGCGCTGACCGCATCGAGAATCTGGAAGAGCTGGTCAATGCCGCCGAGAGCTTTGTCACGCAAGAAGGCTTTGGCCGCGATGCGGTTGCCCTGCCGGTGGATGAGCTCGGCAATATGGTGACTGAAATGTTGAATGGAGGGCTGACCCAAAGCCCCGTGAGCCAGGGGCTTGACCCCCAACAGTCACCCGTGCCACCCGTGCCGTCGGCCGCCGAGCCGCTGGCGCCCGATGCCGAGACGGGTGAGACCCTGTCGCCGCTGGCTGCTTTCCTCACCCACGCCGCGCTGGAGTCGGGCGACAACCAGGCCAAGGCCGGGCAGGACGCCATCCAGCTCATGACGGTGCATTCCAGCAAAGGCCTGGAGTTTGACTGCGTGTTCATCACCGGCATGGAAGAAGGCCTGTTCCCGCACGAAAACTCCATGAGCGACCACGACGGCCTGGAGGAAGAGCGCCGCCTGATGTACGTGGCCATCACCCGCGCGCGCAAGCGCCTGTACCTGAGCCATTCACAGACGCGCATGTTGCATGGCCAGACGCGCTACAACCTCAAGAGCCGCTTCTTTGACGAGCTGCCTGAAGGCGCGCTGAAGTGGATCACACCGAAGCAGCAGCCGTATGGCATGGGTTCGGGTTTTGGATATGCTACTAATTCAGTAGCTGGTGAAGGCCGTTCTGCGTGGTCTAGCAGGTCATTTGGCAGTGAATCGTCAGCCAACAGCAGCGCCAGTGTGCCCCAGAGGAAAGACCCCGGTGGCCATGGCCTGAGCGTCAACATGAAGGTGTTTCACAACAAGTTTGGCGAAGGCACCGTGCTGTCGCTGGAAGGTGTGGGCGACGATGCCCGCGCCCAGGTGAGTTTTCCGCGCCACGGCGTGAAGTGGCTGGCCCTGAGTGTGGCTAAGCTGACGCCGATTTGACCCTAGGTCGCTGATTTCAGCGAAGCACCCAGGTCCAGCACAAACAGCCGCCCCGACCCCGGCGCGTTAGCCAGCGCGTCCAGCGACACGGGCTGGCGCGCGGTGGTCACAAACAGCTGGTTCATGTCGTGTCCGCCCATGGCCACATCGGTGGGGCAGGGCACGGGCAGGCCTATCACGCGGTCCAGGTTGCCTTCGGGCGAGATGCGCACCACGCTCCAGCCGTCACGCAGGGCCGTCCAAAGCCCGCCTGCGGCGTCACGTGCCAGGCCGCTGATGCGCCCCGAGCCTTTGGGTACGGTGGCCAGTCGGCGCACCGCCGCCGTGCCGGGCTTCATCATCAGGATGGTGCCAGACGCTGGCGCAGTGGCGTAAAGTGTGTTGTCTTGGGTGGACCAGTGCAGGCATTGCACCGGTTCTGTGATTCGCCATTGAGGCTTGAAGTGGACGGACGGTGAGGGTATGTGCAATTCTGGCGCTGGCGCGGGTGCTGCAATCGAAACCAGCCCAATGGCCGCGCCGCCGCCTTCTACCTCGAAGGCGACCCACACCGCGCCGTCACCGCCGGTGCAAATGGCCTGCATCACGCCGACGGGCCAGAGGGTGACCGGCGTGTGATGCCCTTTCACGTCCAGGCCTGTGCCCACATCTACGTTCGCCGCGCGGTCTGCGAAAGCCACCAAAAACCCGTCACCCTGCATCACCATGCCGACCACGGGCGCATCAAGGCAGGCAAGCTGTTCATCAGCCCTGCCGTCAAATGCCCGCAGCGACGGGGCCAGCGCATCGGCCCAAAACAGGGTCTGCCGACGCGCGCACCAGACCGGGTGCGCACCAAAAAATGCCCACGGCCCCGGCACGGGTTGAAGGGCTGCGTCGTCTGCGGCTGATGCAGCCAAGGGCAAGGCGGGCAGTTGCGCGCCAATGCGCCGGGCCGCATCGGCCAGCTCGGGGCCCAGCAACTCCACACGTTCACGTGTCAGCCGCCAGGCGGGGCCGGCCACGCTGATGGCACCACGCACTTTGCCTGTGGGGTCCATCACCGGTGCCCCAACGCAGCGCACGCCCAGCACAATTTCTTCGTCATCAATCGCGTAGCCGCGCGCAGCGGTGATCTTCAGCTCGGCCTGCAAGCGGCGGCGGTCGGTGATGGTCAGCGGGGTCAGTGGCTTGAGCACCATGTCACGTACCAGCGCGTCACGCGTGGCCGCATCCAGCGCTGACAGAATCGCCTTGCCCTGGCTGGTGCAGTAGGCGGGTTTGCGCTGGCCCAGGGCTGCCGATGAACGCTGGCTGTGAGCACCGTCGTAGCGTTCCAGCGAGATCACGTCCAGCCCGTCCAGCGCGGCCAGGTACGAGGTCTCGCCCGTCAGGTCCCGCAGGGCACGCAGCTCAGGCGCGGCCGCGGCGGCCAGGTCGGGGTTGGCATAGGCCTGGCGCGCCATCTCGAAGCAGCGAAAGCCCAGGCAGTACACCTTGCGCAACGGGTCACGCCGCAGCAGGCCGCGCGCCACCAGCGTGGCCAGTAAGCGGTAGACCGTGGTGCGGGGCAGGGCCAGGCGGGTGGTGATGTCGGTCTGGCTCATGCCGTCAGGCTGCGCGCCCACGGCCTCCAGAATGTCGATGGCTTTCTCCAGCGCGCCAGTGCCGTCGCCCACACCGCTGGCGGCGCTTTTGACAGGGTTGACGATAGGCTTCATTTCATTCGTCCCAGCCCATGTCCCAGCATATGGAAATACGGGGTAGATAGGTGTTGCCGGGGCATGGAAGTGGGTTGGACGCCGTGCCTGATGTTAGTACGATTGATGCATGAACCCCTTCACCAATCCGCCGCCATTGGCTGCCATCCCGCAGCGAGCACCCGCGCCCTTTGTGCCCGACGCCGTGCTGGACCGCCTGGCCAAAGCCACCAGCGGGTCCCTCACCACGCAGCTCTACATCAAGGGTTTTCGCCAGCCCGTGTTGCATGGCCTTACGCCGTTGAACAAAACCATCAAGCCCTTCGCCGGGCGCGCCTACACCATGCGCTTCATCCCCGCGCGTGAAGATGTCGACGTGTATGGC
>JANOAP010000522.1:0-5174 GCA_031411175.1 Rhodoferax sp.
GCGTGTGCAGGCCGGTGAAACGCTGTGGGGCCTGTACCCGCCCAGTGACGAGACGCGTGCGCAGCACAAGGCCTGGGTGGTAGCGGGCCGCCCGGCCATTGCACCACGCGCGCCAGTGGCCAGCCGGTGCTGCATGGCCTCACACCGCTGAACAGGAAGATCAAGCCCTTTGCTGGGCGCGCCTACACCATGCGCTTCATCCCCGCGCGTGAAGATGTCGACGTGTATGGCAACCTCACCACCGCGCCCAGTGCCGACAACCTGCAATGGGTGGGCGTGGAGCAGATCGAACCTGGCCATGTGATGGTGATTGACAGCAACAAGGATGGCCGTGCAGCCTCCATGGGCAATATGCTGATCACCCGCATGATGATGCGCGGCGCGCGCGGCGTGATCACCGACGGCTCGTTTCGCGACGGCACCGAGCTGCGCGAGATGGACTTCCCCATCTGGTGCACCGGCGTCACGGCCACCACGCGCCTGTCTTACCACCACGTGGCCGACCTGCAGGTGCCGATTGGCTGCGCCGGTGTGGCGGTGTACCCCGGTGATGTGATCCATGGCGACGGCGACAACATCACCGTGATTCCCGCGCACCTGGCCGCCGAGATGGCCGACCAGTGTGAGAAGCGTGACGACATCGAAGCCTACCTGGCGCCGCGTGTGCAGGCGGGTGAAGCCTTGTGGGGCCTGTACCCGCCCAGTGACGAGACACGTGCCCAGCACAAGGCCTGGGTGGCAGCGGGCCGCCCAGCCATTACTTCTGCCGCGCCCACCACCGGTTTGAAAGGCAAGCCATGAACCCCTCATTCACCCCTACCGACCACGCGGCACTCATCCGCCGCTATTTCGCTGCCTGTAACGCAGCGGACTACAACGCGCTGGTGGCCTGCTTCACCCCAGGCGCGGTGCATTACTTCCCCGCCGGCCTGCCCGACATCCCCTGGTGCACGGCCGACACGATTGCGAAGAAGTGGATCTGGTGCGTTGAAACCCTGGGCTCGCAATGGACGATCGAGAAAATTCTGGTGAGCCACGACAGTCCCGAGGCCGTGATCGAATGGACCCACTGGAAGAACAAGAGCGGCACCGCGCTGCGCGGTGACGAGTGGTACAGGTTTGACCCGGTCACCGGGCTCATCAGCGAAATCCGCGCCTACTATGCAGCGCCTGCTGACAAGACCGTCACCCTCAACGAGCTCGTGGGGTTTGACTACAGTGGGCGCGGCTATCATCTGCGCAGTGAGTGAAGCACCTGCCCCCATGACTGAAAGCCAGGCGCGCGAGGAAATATGCCGCGTGGGGCGGAGCCTGTTTGCGCGCGGCTATGTGCACGCCACGGCCGGCAACATCAGCGTCCAGCTTGACGCGGCTCAAGGTGGCGGGTTTCTGATCACGCCCACCGACGCCTGCATGGGTTTTCTGGACCCGGCCCGTCTGGCGAGGCTGGATGGCAAGGGGCAGCACATCAGCGGCGACCGGGGTAGCAAAACCATGGCCCTGCATCGCCGCATTTATGAAGCTACTGGGGGCACGGCGGCCCCGGCAGGCTGCATCATCCACACGCACAGCACGCACTGCGTGGCGTTGACCCTGGCTCGGGATTCCGATTCGGCCTTGCAACAGGGCGAAGGTGGGCGTGAACTGCTGCCCGCGCTCACACCGTATTTCGTGATGAAGGTCGGGCACGTACCGGTCATAAATTACCGGCGACCGGGTGATCCGCAGGCCGCTGAGGCGGTCGCCCAGACGATTGCCCGGTACCACGCTGCCAACAAGCCCATACGCGCCGTGATGCTGGAGCGCCTCGGCCCCAACGTCTGGCATGACAGCCCCGCTGCGGCCATGGCAACGCTGGAAGAACTCGAAGAAACCGCCCGGCTGTGGCATATGATGAAGTGTGGCCTGCAAGGTCAACCCGAGCCGCTTGCAGCCGATGCCATCAACGAGCTTCGCGCCGCGTTTGGCGCGCACTGGTAGGCGGTCACGCCTTTCCAGTCAGCCTCGCGGTACTGCCCACAAACTCCGACTGCGAGAACTGCCCGCCCAGGGTGACCTCAGCCGCGCTGCCTGCTGCATCACTGCCAGGGGCAGGCGGCGGGTCCTCGCTGGCAACCTGCGCCTCAAATGGCCCAAAGGTATCCTGCGGCGCGTACCCCAGCGTAAGGGCCGATGCGTTGTCATAGTGATGGCCGGTGGCGTCCGAGATGCCATACACCACCTCGAACACGATGCCGGGGTGCTCAATGCCGATGGCCACCAGTTGCCCCAGGTCGCGCCAGCTGATCCAGTTGCCCAGGCGGCGGCGGTCAATGGGCCGCGTGTTCACATTGCCGATGCGGATGGCCATGACCTGCATGTCGTACTTGCACGCATACATTGCGCCCGTGGCCTCACCAAAAGCCTTGCCAACGCCGTAGCGGCTGTCGGGGCGAAGCAGGGTCTGGGCACCGGGTGCCGGGCCATGGGGCGGGCGCGGGTGCAGGCCGACCACATGGTGCGAGCTGGCGTAGATGACGCGGCGCACGCCAGCCGCGCGGGCGGCGTCAAACAGGCTGATCGTGCCCTCCACGCTGTGGCGCACCTGATCGGGCCAGGGCGCATCGGTGGTGCAGGCCGCCAAGTGAATGACGGCGTCGCAACCGTCCAGCAGCGTGGTCAACCGAGCCTGATGGCAGATGTCCACCACGGCGGCGTCTTCGTTTGCGGCGCAGTCGTTGATGGGCTGAATGTCAAGCAGCCGCAACGCGTAGCCACGGCCCAACAATTCACGGCGCAAGCCGCTGCCCACCCCGCCTGCCGCACCTGTGATGGCGATTCGTTTCATGGTCTCACTCCTGTAGTTGTGTTGAAATAGGGCTCGCGCCCACGTATCATAAGCTTGGGCAGCTATAAATACCGTAGCATTTGAATCGCACCCCCCCTGCTGCAAGACCGCGAGTAAAAAATGAGCCTCCGACTTTTATCAAAGACCTATTGGCGCGGTACCTGGATCCGCTTTCGCGAGCCGGTGGAAGACTTTGCCACTTGCAGCCTGGCCACCGTGTACGCCCATGATGGCACGCAGGTGCGTGGCCTGTACTGGACGCCCAAGAACAACCCGCGCTCGCGCGTGGCCGTGATTGCAGCGCACCCGCGCGTCGATTTCTCGCAGCACTACGCGTTTCCCGCGCTGCTGCGTGCCGGCTATGCCTGCGTGGGTGCCAATGTGCGAACGCTCAATAACGACACCACCTGCGTGCACGAGCAGATCATCCTCGACATCGCAGCCTATGTGCGCTGGCTCAAGGAAGAGCGCGGTGTTGAAAAAGTGGTGTGGCTGGGCAACTCGGGTGGTGGCTCGCTGGGCGGCTTCTACCAGGCGCAAGCCAAGCGGCCGGGCGACCAGCGCCTCAAGCTCACGCCGGGTGGCCGCCCCACGGCCCTGCCCACTGCCGTGATGCCGCCCTTTGACGCCATGATGATCACCGCAGCCCACGCAGGCCAGGGCCTGATCATGAACGAGGTGATTGACCCTTCGGTGGTGGACGAGGCAAACCCGTTTCTCACCGACCCGTCGCTGGACATGTACGACCCGGCAAACGGCTTTGTGCCAGCGCCCAACTGGTCGCGCTACGACCCCGGCTTCATCCAGCGCTACCGCGCTGCGCAGTTGGCGCGCGTGGCCCGCATCGATGCGCGTGCCCGGGCGCTGATTGCCGAACAGATGGACGCCGAAGCCACACGCACTGACCCCGCCTTCCGGCAACTGCCTGCCGCGCGCCAGCGTGCCACCTTGCAGCGCGTGGCCTTCCAGCCGGTGATGACCACCTACCGCACCATGGCCAACCTCAACTATGTGGATGTGACGCTGGACCCGAGCCAGCGTGGCTACGGCAGCCTGCTGAGTGACAGGCCCGACCTCATGAACTTTCAGATCGCCGGTTTCGGGCGCGTGCAGACACCAGACGCGTGGCTGTCCACCTGGTCGGGCCTGTCCAGCAACGCCAACCTGCTCAAGAATGGCTCGGCCATCACCGAGCCGGTGGTGGTGGTCAATGCGGGGCGCGATCTGGACGTCTACCCCGAGACCCATTCCAGACAAATCTTCAACGCGCTGGCGAGCAAGGACAAGACCCTTATCGACTTCCCCAATGCCTTGCATTACTTCGAACCCGACGAGGGCGAAGCTGATAACGCCGGTGCACTGGCGCAGATGGCCCGGCTGTTGCCCTGGCTGCAGCAACGCATGCCTTTGTAGCTGCCGCAAAGGGACCTCAAGGGGCGCTACAGTACGCGAGAACAACAGGAGACCGACATGAAAAGACGCATTCTGGTTAAAGCACTTCCCCTGGCCATGGCAACGGCGCTGGCTGCGCTGCCCATGGTAGGGTCGGCGCAGCCCGCGCCCTGGCCGTCGCGCACCATCCGCGTGATCACGCCGCAGGCCCCCGGCGGGTCTGGCGACGTCATGTTGCGCGAGTTCGCCACGCGGCTGTCAGACAAGCTGGGCCAGCCCGTGGTGGTGGACAACCGGCCCGGTGCCAATGGCATCATTGCCACGCAGGCTGCCGCACGCGCCCCGGCTGACGGCTACACGCTGCTGTGGACGCTGACGCAGCACATCCAGGTGCCGATACAGTACAAGAATGCGGGCTACGACCCCATCGAAGACTTCACGCCAATTGCGCGCATCGGCGCGGCGGTGACGGTGCTGGTTGCGCGCCCTGCGCTGGGCATCAAGTCGGCGGCCGATCTGGTCAGCAATGCGCCCAGCAAAAAGTGGTCATTCGGCAGCACAGCCAGCGGGCCCCAGGTGGTGCTGGAGGCGTTCAACAAGGGCCGCAACCTCAACATGCTCAGCGTGCCCTACAAGGGCGAGGCACCGGCCATCCAGGACCTAATGGGCGGCCAGATTGACATCGCACTGTTCTCCGTCGCCACGGCACGCCCCTTCATTCAGAGCGGCCAGCTCGTGCCGCTGGGCATCAGCGCAACCCGTCGCGCCGCGTCGCTGCCGGATTTGCCCACCTTCCTTGAGCAGGGCTACGCAGATTTCAACTGGATAGGCTGGTATGGTTTCATGGGGCCAGCCAAGCTGCCGCAGCCCATTGCCACCCGCCTGACGACCGAGATCAAGGCAATCCTTGATGACCCGGCCATGGCCAAAAAGCTCGACACGATGGACATCGTCG
>JANOAP010000523.1:0-2136 GCA_031411175.1 Rhodoferax sp.
GCAGACAGTGGCGAACTGCTACACCGCGCTGGAGTTGGGTGTGGAAGTGGTGCCCGTGCTGAACAAAATGGATTTGCCCAATGCCGATCCCGACAACGCGCGGCTTGAAATTGAAGACGTGATTGGCATCGACGCCACCGATGCGATTCCGTGCTCCGCCAAGACCGGCATGGGCATTGAAGAAATTCTGGAGGCCATCGTCGCCAGAATTCCCGCGCCCAAAGGCAACCCCGATGGTGCCTTGCGCGCCATGATTGTCGACAGCTGGTTCGACAACTACGTGGGCGTGGTGATGCTGGTGCGTGTGGTCGATGGTCGTCTGGTCAAGGGCGAGCGCATCAAGATGATGGCCACAGAGACCACCTACAACGCCGACAGCCTGGGTGTGTTCACGCCCGCCAATGAGCCGCGCGGGTCGCTGGAAGCGGGCGAGGTGGGCTACATCATTGCCGGTATCCGCGAATTGCAGGCCGCCAAGGTGGGCGACACCATCACGCTGATCCGGCCCGGCACGGGCGGCGCAGCCGCTACGGCCACCGAGGCCTTGCCCGGCTTCAAGGAAATCCAGCCGCAGGTGTTTGCGGGCCTGTACCCGACCGAAGCCAACCAGTACGAAGGCCTGCGCGACAGCCTGGAAAAACTCAAGCTCAACGACTCCTCGCTGCATTACGAGCCCGAGGTCAGTCAGGCGCTGGGTTTTGGCTTTCGCTGCGGTTTCCTGGGCCTGCTGCACATGGAGATCGTGCAGGAGCGCCTGGAGCGCGAGTTTGACCAGGACCTGATCACCACGGCCCCCAGCGTGGTCTACCAGGTGGTGGGTGTAGATGGCGCGGTGAAAATGGTGGAGAACCCCTCCAAGATGCCCGACCAGGGCCGCCTGGACGAGATTCGTGAACCCATTGTTACCGTGCATCTCTACATGCCGCAGGAGTATGTGGGTTCGGTCATGACACTGGCCAACCAGAAACGCGGTGTGCAGATGAACATGGCCTACCATGGCCGCCAGGTCATGCTGACCTACGAGATGCCACTGGCCGAGATCGTGCTGGACTTCTTTGACAAACTCAAGAGTGTCTCGCGCGGCTACGCATCCATGGACTACGAGTTCAAGGAGTACCGCGCGGCCGACGTGGTGAAGGTCGATATTTTGCTAAATGGCGAGAAGGTCGATGCCCTCTCCATCATCGTGCACCGGTCACAGTCGCAGTACCGAGGACGGGCGGTGGTGGCCAAAATGCGCGAGGTGATTTCGCGACAGATGTTTGACGTTGCCATCCAGGCAGCCATTGGGGCCAACATCATCGCCCGTGAGACAATCAAAGCCCTGCGCAAGAACGTCATCGCCAAGTGTTATGGCGGCGATATTTCGCGTAAACGCAAACTCCTGGACAAACAAAAAGAAGGCAAAAAACGCATGAAGCAAATTGGTTCAGTCGAAGTGCCCCAAGAGGCCTTCCTCGCTATTTTGCAGGTGGAAGATTGAGCGCCGCCGGGCCGTCCCAAGGCGCGAAGGCCCCCATGGGGGGCAGCGCAGTACGCGAAGCCACAACCGTGGGGGTGAATTTCTGATGCAAGTTTTGACGTCACTCATTCTTGCGGCTTTTGTGGGGTATGCGGGTGCCTGGTATTTCGGCATGGTCGAAGGCAACTTCGCCCTGCTACTGTTTCTTGCGACTGTTGTGACCGGGATTTACTGGTTTGCCGAGCGTTTTTATTTCCTGCCACAACGCCAGAAAGCCGTGGCTGTGCTGGAAGCCGAAGACATCAAGCGGCGGGAAAAACTGGGCCAACTGGGCATCAGCAAGGTGGATGGTGATATCACTGAGGCCAAGGGCCGCATCCTGCAGCAACCCTGGTGGCTGGACTGGACGGCAGGCCTTTTCCCCGTCATCATCGCCGTGTTTTTGCTGCGCTCTTTTCTGTTCGAGCCTTTCAAAATCCCCTCCGGGTCCATGATTCCCACGCTGTTGGTGGGCGACCTGATTCTGGTCAACAAGTTTCATTACGGCGTGCGACTGCCCGTCATCAACGTCAAGGTCACCGAGGGCAATAAGCCCAAGGCGGGCGATGTGATGGTTTTCCGGTACCCACCCAAGCCCAGTCTCGATTACATCAAGCGGGTGGTTGGCGTGCCCG
>JANOAP010000524.1:0-4106 GCA_031411175.1 Rhodoferax sp.
CCCTGGTATCGCATCTGCCACCCCCTGAGTTGAATTATCGCCAGCGTGAATTACTACGCTTTTAGAAGCCGCTCACGCATATTCCACAAGGGCTGGAGGGCAATTTTCAAGGACTACGTGCATAACAAAAAGATTACGCTGGAGAAATAGCGCGTTAGCTCTTGGCGGCAGACGCCGCCTTGCACCGCGCATACACGTGCACCTGGCGGGAGCAGGTCTCACATTACGTATGATCAGCAAATGCCCTCAAGCGCCAAGCCCTCGCCCCGTGTTGTCATCTTCGCCGGCCCCAACGGCGCGGGCAAGTCCACCCACGCGGATGGGCACAACGTGCCATCTGATGTTATTCGGCGTAGGTTTGGGCGCAGTCTGAGTAATTTCTTCACTTTGTATGCGCCGCTGGCGGATGAGTGGGCTGTGTTTGATAATTCGCCCTCGCCTCAAGCAATACAAGTGGCCACAAAATTCGCAACCCAGTTGAACGTAATGGAGCCCGTTACATGGCACAAACTGCAAAAACTCAGCCAAGTCGTTTGATGCTTTCCCCCAAGGCGTTGCAGAAGGCATTGAAGCAATCCGCCAAACAAGCGCAACGCCTTGCAGATGCTTTCGGCGTTGAGGTGCCGACCATCAGGCAAAAGACCACCAACCCTACCCGCATGAGCAAACCCAACAACAAACCCTTCGTGATCGGCGTCGCAGGCGGCAGTGGCAGCGGCAAATCAACCGTCACGCGCGAGGTGCTTGCATCCATCGGGCCGGAGATGGCTGCGGTGGTGCTGCAGGACGACTACTACTGCGACCAGACCCACCTGACGCCCGAAGAGCGGCATAAGGTGAACTACGACCACCCGGACGCGTTTGACTGGCCGCTGCTGGTGCAGCACGTGCAGGCGCTGCGTCGGGGCGAGTCGATCGAAATGCCGGTGTACGACTTTGCACAATACAACCGCACCAGCCAGACCATCACCATCCGGCCCGCGCCGGTGATTGTGATTGAAGGCCTGTTTGCGCTGTACGACGCCGACCTGCGCAGCATGATGTCGCTGAAGATCTATGTGGATACCGCGTCAGACGTGCGTTTCATCCGCCGCCTGCAGCGCGACATTTCTGAACGCGGGCGTAGCACCGAAAGCGTGATCAGGCAGTACCTGGACACGGTGCGCCCCATGCACAAGCAGTTCATCGAACCCACCAAACGCAATGCGGATGTGATCCTGCCGCATGGTGCCAACGGGCCGGCGGTGGACATCATCACAACGAAGGTCAAAACTTTGGTGCACGATCTGGATCGCGGCTGACACTTGATGCGGGCTGTCGCCGCAAAGCATCAAACCCAAGACAACGCGTGGAGCGCGCGAAGCTTGACAAGCTGAGATCGGGCAACTCGTCTCATCTGAATTGCTACTTTTCTGTAGCTGCTCAAGCCCTTCCCACAAGGGCTATCGCCCCATTTAACCCACAGAATCCAGCGCAGCACACACCGCCGCCACTTGCGCGGCAATGCACTGCTCGGGTGTGGCGCGGGGGCTGTCGGGGTAGACCTCGGTGGTGGTGGTGTAGCGCGCACCCGTGATGCTGGCGCACAGGCCCAGCGCCTTCGTGGCGTAGCGGATGACGCCCTGCGCCACTGCGGGTGAGCCGATGATTTCGTTCTTGTCATCCGCCGGGGCGATGTGCGTGACACGCGCCACCGCCTGAATGATGGCCTGCTGAAACTCGGGCTGGGGGTTGGCCGTGTCGTCCACCAGGTAAAGCCCGTCCGGAATGCTGCCGGGCTCAAACGGCTTGCCGTCGCGCGCGGCCAGGGCGGGGCGGAACTCGGATTCGTCACTGTCGGTGGTTTCGTGCAAGTCGATGTGGGCTGCCCACTGCCCCCGCAAGGGCTCAACCATGCGCATCAGTGCCGCAGACTCCTGAGCGGGGCTGGCTTCGCGGAAGGAACGGTTGGGGTCGATGGCGTCAAAATTCCAGCGCTGGATGCGCTCATAGGCCCAGGGGCTCGCGCAGGGCACCACCATCAGGTTCACTCGGCCCGCATAGTTGGCAGCATATGCATCCACAAAACGCAGTGCCCCCATCACACCACTGGTCTCGTACCCGTGCACGCCGCCGGTCACCAGCACAGTGGGCAGTGCGGCATTCCAGTTGCGGCTGCGGATGGCACACAAAGGGAAGCGCTCGACGGGATGGTGCACATCGCCAAAATTTTCTCCACCATAAACCACCTCGCCATAGGGTGCCACGTCAAAGCGCGGGCTAAGGCGCTCCACAACACTCAGCACATCGTCCGCATAGCTGCGCTGGCGCACCTGACGCGCGCGCCACTGGGCCAGCTCTGCCGCGCCCCAGGGCTGGCCGGGGGTACCTATCGGGTAGGGGTGGCGATGGGCCATGGAAGTTCAGTCATTGGTGATTGCCACAGTGTTTACTAAAGAAATTGCTATATTTTACATAGCTGACTAAGCCCGTTCCATATGCCTCAGATGAAATTTTCATTGGGAAAATTGACCCAAACGATGTCAAGCCCGGCTACCGCACAGCCCAACGCCACCCTAAGCGCCCTACTCCCATTTCCAGAAACCCCGCAGGGCCACGTTCATTCTGCCGGTGTTACCTTCTGCGCCTCATTGTTTCACTCTCTGGTCCGCATCACATGCTATTCAACCCCCTGAAAATCGGCGCGCTCACCCTGCCCAACCGCATCCTTCTGGCACCCCTCACGCGCACCCGCGCTGATGCCGGGCACATGCCCAACGCGCTGATGGCCGAGTACTACGCCCAGCGCGCCAGCGGCGGCCTGCTGATTACCGAATGCACCATGGTCGCGCCCAATACCTCGGCCTTCATCGCGGAGCCCGGCATTTATTCTGACGCACAAGTGGCCGCGTGGAAGGCCACAACGGCTGCCGTGCACGCCAAAGGCGGGCGCATCTTCATGCAAATATGGCACCCGGGCCGTGCGGCGCACCCCGGCATCAATGACGGTGTGCCCACGGTCTCCGGCAGCGCCACGGCCATTGAAGGCGACATCCACACGCCAGCCGGCAAGGTGCCACACGCCGTGCCCCATGCGCTCACCGCTGCGGAGATTCCCGCCATCGTGGCGGCTTTTGCCCAGGGTGCCAAAAACGCGATGGCCGCAGGCTTTGACGGCGTAGAGGTGCACGGTGCCAACGGTTATTTGATCGACCAATTCCTGCGCGATGGTGCCAACCAGCGCACCGATGCCTATGGCGGCTCCATGGAGAACCGCGCGCGCTTTTTGTTTGAAGTGCTCACCGCCGTGACCGCAGCCATTGGTGCAGACCGCGTGGGCCTGCGCCTGTCGCCGCTGAACAGCTACAACAGCATGAAAGACAGCGACCCACTGGCCCTGGCCACTTTTCTGGCCGACAAGCTCAATGCCTTCAATCTGGCTTATTTGCACATGATGCGCGCAGACTTCTTTGGCGTGCAAAAGGGCGATGTGATGACCCTGGCGCGCGAGAAGTACAAGGGCGTGCTGGTCGGCAACATGGGCTATACGGCTGAAGAGGCCGAGGCTGCCATCACCGCAGGCAAGCTCGATGCCGTGGCCTTTGGCACCAGCTTCCTGGCCAACCCCGACCTGCCAGCGCGCATCAAGGCCGGTGCGCCGCTGAACACGCCAGACAGCAGCACTTTCTATTCACCAGGTGCCAAGGGCTACACCGACTACCCGACCCTGTAGGGCTCGCGCGCCCCTCGCAGTCACGGTGCCTACTGGTCAAACGTGACGCCAGAACTCTTCACCAGGGCGGCCCAGCGGGCCGTGTCCTGCTTCATGCCGTTCAAAAAATTCGGCCCGTCGGCCCAGTTGACGACGATGTCCATCGTGTCGAGCTTTTTGGCCATGGCCGGGTCATCAAGGATGGCCTTGATCTCGGTCGTCAGGCGCGTGGCGATGGGTTGCGGCAGTTTGGCTGGCCCCATAAAGCCATACCAGCCGATCCAGTTGAAATCCGCGTAGCCCTGCTCAAGGAAGGTGGGCAAGTCCGGCAGCGACGCGGCGCGGCGGGTCGCGCTGATACCCAGCGGCACAAGCTGGCCGTTCTGGATGAAAGGGCGCGCCGTGGCGACGGAAA
>JANOAP010000525.1:0-4100 GCA_031411175.1 Rhodoferax sp.
GGGTCGCTGGTGATGAACACCGAGCGAAATTTCTCGTCTTCCGCGCGTTGAACCAGGGGCACGGCCTTGCCGCCGGACCGAATGTTGGCCTGCACAAATGTGAAGCCGCCGTACCAGGCCATATCGACCTGCTTGTTGGCCAGTGCTTCTACGGACGCAGCGTAGTCGGTCACTGGTGTAAATTCAACTTTCATTCCCAATGTCTTTTCAAGGTACTTCACCAGAGGTGCTGCCTTGCGGGCCAGTTCGGTGGGCGACTCGTCAGGAATGGCGGTGACCTTGAAGACCTGCTGTGCGTGACATAACGAGCCAAACAGGACGACGGCGCAGGTCATCATGGCGCGGAAGGTGCGGGAGGGTGAAAAACTGACCATGGAATACTCCTGAGAATGAAGGGAAAAGCAACGAACGGGAGTTGTCGATTAGACTCGAAAGCAGGCACCTTTGCAGGGCAACTGCCTCGGTGAAATCCTGTGTAAGGTTTTTGATGCAAGAGCGACCAACCCCATTGGCACTGCCTGGAAATCGACCCGGCTGCAACCCCTGACAACTTCCATGCAGCAACCCCGCGTCATCATCATCAGCCCGGCTTTGGCCAACGCCAACAACGGCAACTGGCAGACCGCGTGGCGTTGGTCGCGCATGCTGCGCCCCGTATTTCACGCCGAAATTGCCCAGACCTGGAATGGCGCACCGTTTGACGTCATGCTGGCTTTGCACGCCCGGCGTTCAGCGGACTCCATTGCCGCCTGGGCCAGTGAAAAGGCAAAGGGCCTGGGCGTGGTGCTCACCGGCACCGATCTTTACCGCGACATCCAGACTGATGCGACGGCGCAGATGTCATTGAACCTGGCTCAACGGCTCGTGGTGTTGCAAGAGTGCGGGCCAGAAGCCTTGCCGCCATCAGTTAAGCACAAGGCGCGGGTTATTTTTCAGTCTGTGTCCGCGCGTCAACCCGTCATCAACCCAGGGAAGCATCTGCGCGCCGTCATGGTGGGGCATTTGCGCGACGAGAAATCCCCGCAAACCCTGTTTGAAGCGGCACGCCTGCTCAAAAAACACCCCGACATTCTGATTGACCACATTGGCGAGCCGCTGGATGCGGCCCTGGGCGAGCAGGCCCGTGCCACCGCTGCCGACTGCCCCAACTACCGCTGGCTGGGTGGCATGGCGCATGAGGCCACACGCCGACATATACAGCGTGCCCACCTGCTTGTGCACGCCAGCAAGATGGAAGGTGGAGCCCATGTCGTGATGGAGGCGGTTTGCAGCGGCACGCCGGTTTTGGCTTCAAAGATCGCAGGCAACATCGGCATGCTGGGGAGCGACTATGACGGCTATTTTGCCCACGGAGATGCACAAGGGCTGGCTGATTTGCTGGTGCGTTGCCGGAATGATCAACTGAATGCATCGACATCGCCTGCCCCCGCCAGCAACCTTTACCACCAACTTCAGGCCCAGTGCAAACAACGCGCACCCTTGTTCGCCCCTGAAGCAGAACAGACTGCATTGATCCGGCTGGTGCATGATTTACTGACATGACAAAAATACAAACAACCCTGAAACCCACTGATGCAAGCGCCTGACCAACCCATACTGAGAGACATCGTGCTGGTTGGCGGCGGCCACAGCCATGTGGGCGTGCTGAAAAGTTTCGGCATGAAGCCCATCCCCGGCGTGCGCCTGACGCTCATCTGCACGGACATGCACACGCCCTACTCGGGCATGTTGCCCGGTTACGTGGCCGGGCACTATAACTATGACGAGGTGCACATCGACCTGAGCCGTCTGGCCGTGTTTGCTGGCGCGCGCCTGTACCGCGACGAAGTCATTGGCCTGGACCGCGCCAACCACAAAGTGCTGTGCCGCAACCGCCCGCCGGTGCCATATGACCAGTTGTCCATCAACATCGGCTCTACACCCCAATTGGGCGGCGTGCCCGGTGCAGCAGACCATGCTGTGGCCGTCAAACCTATTCAACGCTTTAACGACCGCTGGCTGGCACTGCTGGCGCGCGTGCAGCAACACCCCGGCGAAACAACGATTGCGGTGGTGGGCGCGGGTGCGGGCGGGGTTGAGTTGTTGCTGGCCATGCAATTCCGCTTGCGCAACGAGTTGAGCGCGCTGGGGCGCAACCCCGATGAGCTGGCATTTCACCTGTTCACCGACCGGGCCGACATCTTGCCCACCCACAACAGCCGCGTGCGCCAGCGGTTTGACGACGTGCTGGACGCGCGCGGCGTGGTGGTGCACCGCAACGCCGCCGTCAGCCAGGTACAGGCGGGCAGCTTGTTGACTGCATCCGGCGAAGTGCTGGCGGCGGACGAAATCATCTGGGTGACCCGTGCAGGCGGTGCGCCATGGCTGAAAGACACCGGCCTGGCGCTGGACGGCGAGGGCTTTATCCAGGTGACCGACACCTTGCAAACAGTGACCGACCCCGACATCTTTGCTGCGGGCGACATCGCCAGAATGGTCAACTACAAGCTGGAAAAAGCAGGCGTGTTTGCCGTGCGCCAGGGTCCGCCGCTCACCGACAACCTGCGCCGTGCCGTGGCGGGCACCGCACTGGCCCCCTACCACCCACAGCGCACCTGGCTAGCACTCATCAGTACGGGTGACAAACACGCCGTGGCCTCGCGCGGCTGGCTGGGTTTTTCGGGTGATGCGGTCTGGCGCTGGAAGGACTGGATTGACCGGCGCTTCATGCGCAAGTTTCAGGACCTGGCCCCGATGGAGGCCAACGCTGCATCCTCGACCCCAACCTCATCCACCCACAACGCCGTCAAGCTCAGTCAGGAAGAGTCCCTGCAAGCGATCTCGGCCATTGCCATGCGCTGCGGCGGTTGCGGTGCCAAGGTGGGGGCCACCGTGTTGTCGCGTGCCCTGAGCAACCTGCACCCCGTGGATCGCAGCGACGTGGTGATTGGCCTGAAAGACCCCGACGACGCGGCCGTGGTGCGTGTGCCTGCGGGTAAAGCCATGGTGCATTCGGTGGACTTCTTCCGCTCGTTCATTGACGACCCCTACATTTTTGGCAAGGTGGCTGCCAACCACGCGCTGGGCGACATCTGGGCCATGGGGGCAGAGGCCCAGTCAGCCACGGCCATTGCCACCGTGCCCTCAGGGCTCGAATCCAAAGTGGAAGACGTGTTGTTCCAGATGATGACCGGCGCGCTGGAGGTGTTGAACGAGGCCAACTGCGCCCTGGTGGGCGGGCACACCGGCGAAGGCAAGGAGCTGGCGCTGGGCTTTGCGGTGAATGGCTTGATCGATGATGACCCCGCCAAGATTCTGCGCAAAAACGGCATGCAGCCCGGTGATGTGCTGATATTGACCAAACCGATTGGCACCGGCACCTTGTTTGCCGCCCACGCCCGCCTGGCCGCCAAAGGCCGCTGGATTGATGCGGCGCTGCAATCCATGGTGGTCTCAAACCGTCTGGGCGCGAAATGCCTCAGCGAATACGGCGCAACCGCTTGTACTGACTTAACGGGCTTTGGCTTGCTGGGCCATCTGGTGGAGATGACGCGCCCGTCAGAAGTAGATGCCGAACTGAACCTGTCTGCCCTGCCCTTGCTGGATGGCGCGGAAGAATGTGTGGCGGCGGGCATCGTCAGCTCATTGCAAAGCGCCAACGTGCGGCTGCGCCGAGCCCTGCGCAACCAGGAGGCCATGGTCAAGCACCCGCGCTACCCCTTGATTTTTGATCCACAAACAGCGGGGGGTCTGCTGGCCAGTGTGCCGGCCGACAAGGTAGAAGCCTGCATCGCCGCATTGCGGCAACTGGGTTACACGAAGACGGTTGCCATTGGGCGCATCCTGGCACAAGGGGATGCGCTGGAGCCTATCGTATTGACAAGCTGATAGCGGCGCTCAGAGCGCGCTGGCCCAAAACACGGCAAAGCGCTTTTCAGGGTCTGTCCAGTGAACCGCTGCCCCAAAGCCAGCACGGGTCAGCAGTTGCTCGAACCCCGCTATCGTCCACTTGTAAGAGTTTTCTGTATGAATGCGTTCACCGGATGCAAAATCTCGCTGCCCAATCTCCCCCCACCGCACGGAAACCGGGTGCATGGCCTCCAGATGCAGTTCGATGCGGG
>JANOAP010000526.1:0-10946 GCA_031411175.1 Rhodoferax sp.
GGAATACCAAAGTCGGTCATCACCAGCGTGAAGGTCACCAGCGCGGCTGAAATCAAACCGTATTTGGCTCCGGGCAAGGTGATGGTGAAAAACTTGCGTGCGGCGCTGGTGCCCATGGCGTCGGCGGCTTCATACAGGCGCGCATCGGACAGGCTCAAGGCCGTCACCAGAATCATCAGCGCATGCGGGAAGACCGAAAAGCACTCGGCCACCACAATGCCGGGCGCACCATAAATCTGGTCAATCCCCACGCCCTGCATCCAGCCCTTGAGCACACCCTGGTTGCCAAACCAGTAGATCAGCGAGATGGCTGACAGCAATGACGGCGCCAGCAAGGGGATTAACGTGATGCCGCGAAACAGCGACTTGAACGGCATGCAAGAGCGGGTGAGCGCATAGGCGAAACCAAAAGCCAGCGGCACGGCAATGAGCGTGACCGCACCAGACACCCAGATGCTGTTCCACAGGCTTTCCAGCAAGGCAGGCGTTCTGGCGTAGTCAATGAAGTTGTCGAACCAGATGAATTCCCCCGCCTTGCCCTGCAGCGCCTGCACCAGGATGGCAAACAACGGCATTGCTAAAAATGCTACTAACAAAATAGCTACAACCCCAATGGATACGTGGGCTATGCGGTCAACCCAGTATGACTTCTGCCTGACAGGCGTGGTGGGCAGCCTGACCGGCTGGGGCAGCACGGCGCTCATCAGAACACCTTGATGCGCTCAGGCAGCAGCTTGAGTTGCAGCCTGGAGCCCACCTGCAAAGACTGCTCCGCCAGAAAGTTGAGCGACAGATAGACCGTGAGCGGGTGGCCGTGCAACGCATCCGCCATCACGTGCACATGGCAAAACGAGCCCAGAAAGTCGATCTTCTCGATGCAGGCGTCAAACACATGCGCATCGCCGGGTGCGATCGGGCGGGCCAGCACATCTTCGGGACGCAGGTACACCTTGACCTCGCGGTCCGGACCCGAGTCTGCACCCCGGTCGGCCCACAGTTGCGGCAATCGCAAAGCGCCGAAATGCAGGGCACCCGCCGAGACGCGCCCCGGCAGCGCATTGACCTTGCCGACAAAATCCGCCACGAAGGGCGAGGCCGGCTCGCGGTAAATCTCCATGGGCGTGCCCACCTGCTCGATCACGCCGTGGTTCATCACGACGATTCGGTCCGCCACACTCAGCGCTTCTTCCTGGTCGTGCGTCACCATGATGGTGGTTACGCCAAGTGTTTGCTGCAGCGCACGGATTTCCTGGCGCAGGCGAACGCGCTCCAGCGCATCCAGCGCCGACAAGGGCTCGTCCAGCAGCAGCAGACCCGGCTTGGTGGCCAGGGCGCGCGCCAGTGCAATGCGCTGCTGCTGGCCGCCTGAGAGCTGACTGGGGTATTTGCCTTCGCTGCCCGGCAGGCCGACCAGCTTGACCAGCTCTGTCACGCGCTGCTTTATTTCTGCCCTCGGTGTCTTGCGGTTGACGAGGCCATAGGCCACGTTGTCCGCCACACTCAGGTTTGGAAACAGCGCATAGCTCTGGAACACGATGCCATAGTCACGCTGGGCGGGCGGCAACAACGAGACATTGCGCCCACCCTGATGAACCTCACCACCGGTCTGAACTTCCAGCCCGGCGATGATGCGCAGCAGCGTCGTCTTGCCGCAGCCTGATGGCCCCAGAAAGCAGACAAACTCGCCCTTGCCAATCTCCAGATTGATGTCGTTGAGGGCAGTGAAGCCCCCAAACTCTTTGCGGATGTGGCTTAGCGTGAGAAAGGAAGTTTGGGAAGGCACAGTCATCAACTTATAAAGGAAGCGGGATGCCGCCGCGCCGGGCCGCCCCAAGCAAGGCACGGCCCCTCGGGGGGCAGCGCAGTACACGCAGTGACAAGCGTGGGGGCTACCTCTTCTCAGTTTTGCTGTTGTATCGCTTGGTCCACTCAGCCAGGATGCGTTCACGCTGCTCGGCGGCATAGTTGAAGTCCAGCTTGACCAGGCGCGCTTCGTAATCCTTGGGCACATTGGCCAAAGGTGCTGCCACACCGGGCTGCGCCGTGATGGCGAAGTTCTTGCCGTACAGCAGCATGGCGTCTTTGCTCGAAGCCCAGTCCGCCAGTTTCTTGGCGGCATCGATTTTCTTGGTGCCTTTGTGGATGGCAAACGCTTCCAGATCCCATCCCAGTCCTTCTTTCGGGAACACCAGGTCAATCGGTGCGCCCTTGGCTTTGTTGGCGTTGCCACGGTATTCAAACGAGATACCCACCACAAACTCACCACTGGCTGCCATGTTGCAGGGCTTGGAGCCCGAGTGGGTGTACTGCGCAATGTTGTCGTGCAGGCCATCCATGTACTTCCAGCCACCGCCCTTGCCGTTCTGGTCGCCAAACAAAGTGAGCCAGGCAATCACATCAAAGTAGCCCGTGCCACTGGAGGCCGGGTTGGGCATGACAATCTGGCCCTTGTACGCTGCCTTGGTCAGGTCTTTCCAGGTTTCAGGTTTGGGAATGTTTTTCTTCTGCGCCTCGACGGTGTTGAAGCACACCGTAGCGCCCCACACATCCATGCCCCACCAGGCGGGCACTTTTTTGGTGTCGCGGTACTTCATCATGATCGCGTCCAGATTCAACGGCGCGTACGGGACCAGCATGCCCTGCTTGTCCAACAAGGCAAGACTCGAGGCCGCTACGCCCATCACCACATCAGCCTGGGGGTTGGCCTTTTCAGCCAGCAGCTTGGCGGTGATGACGCCTGTGGAGTCCCGCACCCACTTGATTTCGATGTCGGGGTAGACCTTGTTGAAGCCATCGGCGTAAGCCTTGATCTGGTCGGTTTCCAGCGCGGTGTACACCAGCAACTGGGTTTTCTGGGCCGAGGCGATGCCAGCCAGTGCCAGCAGGCCACCGAACATCAGGGATTTGGCCATGGTCTTGGCGAGGGTGGACAAACGCATTCGAAGCTCCTTCAATCAAAAGTGAAAGTTGCAAAGATGATGATGCTGTGACCTTGCAGTGACAGTGTGATGACAAAACAAGGCACCCACATGAATCGTGGCCTGACTTCATTTAACTTCCGCCCCTTTAACTTGTCAATTGTTATTTGTAGATTGTTGACAATTTATGATTTCGTGATTCAATGCGGGACATGAGTGCCGTGACTAACCCTTTTCAGCCTCTTCACCCGACCATCGCGTTGCTGCAAACCAGCTCGCTCACCACCGTGGTTCAGCAGGAAATTGAGCGCGCCATTCTGGTGGGTGAATACGCACCCGGCAGCAAGCTGATTGAAGCCACGCTGGCCACCAAACTGGGTGTGTCACGTGGGCCCGTGCGCGAGGCTTTTCGCATGCTGGACGAAGCCGGTCTGGTGCGCACCGAGAAAAACCGCGGCGTGTTCGTGCGCGATATCCCCATGGACGAAGCCGTCGAGATTTTCGACCTGCGTGCCGCCATGGATGAGCTGGTAGGGCGCCAGCTTGCCACAAAAATCACGCCCCTCCAGCTCAAGGAAATACGCGACCTGGTGAGCGACATGGAGAAAGCCGTCAAGCTGGAAGACGCCTACAACTACCACCTGCTCAACCTGAAGTTTCACGACCGTCTGGTTGAGATGGCGGGCAACCGCAAGCTGACCGAGATCTACCGCAAGCTGATCAAGGAGCTCTCGCTGTTTCGCCGCCTCAACCTGGCCGATGGCTGGCTTATGCCGATCTCGGCGGGTGAACACCGTGCCATCGTCAAAGCGATTGCCTCGGGTGATGCCGACAAGGCCGGCCGCGCCATGTTTGACCACGTGATGGAGAGCAAGGAGCGCACGATCTCCAACGACCTGCGTCGCCGGTCACGCGCACCCACGGCCGTGACCGTTGCCACCCCAAGAGCCTGACCTTGCCTGACCAGACACCGAAAGACTTTCTATGGCTTCCACAATTTCAAACGTTCCCGCAGAAGTGTCCGTGAATGGGCGGACCTACAAGACCGCCCGCCAGCCCGTCGTTGTGGTGTGTGTGGATGGCTGCGAACCCGACTACCTGGCGCAGGCTGTCGCCACCGGCCATATGCCCTGGCTCAAGCGCACCCTGGCCAAAGGCTCAGGCCTGATCGCAGACTGCGTGGTGCCCAGCTTTACCAACCCCAACAACCTGTCCATCGTGACCGGCGTGCCGCCCAGCGTGCACGGCATCTGCGGCAACTACCTGTTTGACGTGGCCAGTGGCACCGAGGTCATGATGAACGACCCCAAGTGGCTGCGCGCGCCCACGCTGCTGGCGGCGCTTAGCCATGCGGGCCAGTCGGTGGCCGTGGTCACCGCCAAAGACAAGTTGCGTGCGCTGCTGGGTCACCAGATGAAGGGCATCTGCTTTTCAGCCGAGAAAGCCGATCAGGCCACGGTCGAAGTCAACGGTATCGACAACGTACTGGCACTGGTGGGCAAGCCCCTGCCCAGTGTGTACAGCGCTGATCTGTCGGAATTTGTGTTTGCCGCCGGTGTCAAGCTCATGCAGAGGCACAAGCCCGATGTGATGTACCTCTCCACCACCGACTACGTGCAGCACAAGCATGCACCGGGCACGCCGGGTGCCAACGCCTTCTACGCCATGATGGACGGCTACCTGGGCCAGCTTGAAGAAATGGGCTGCGTGATGGTGCTCACCGCCGACCACGGCATGAACGCTAAGGTGGCCATGGACGGCACGCCTGATGTGATCTACCTGCAGGACTGGTTTGACGCCTGGCTGGGCAAAAACGCGGACGGCACCGGCAAGGCCCGCGTGATCCTGCCCATCACCGACCCCTACGTGGTGCACCACGGCGCATTAGGCTCCTTTGCCACCGTGTACCTGCCAGGCAATACCGATATTGACGCTGCCTGCACCAGACTGCGCGAAGTCAAGGGTATGGAGGTGGTGCTGACCCGCGCTGAGGCCGCTGAACGCTTTGAGCTGCCAGCCGACCGCATTGGCGACATCGTGGCTGTGTCAGAGCGCTTTACCGTCATCGGCACCTCCGCATCGCGGCATGACCTGACGGCGCTGGAGGTACCGTTGCGGTCCCACGGCGGCATCAGCGAGCAGCGCGTGCCGCTGATCGTGAACCGGCCCTTGCCGGGGCTGGACACCACGCGCCGCTTCCGTAACTTTGACGCGTTTGAGCTGGCGCTGAATTACGCACAATGAGCTTCATCGCAGGTATCGCTATTATTTATATAGCTGATTAAGCATATCCCACGAGGGCTAGCGCGTTAAAACACCTCAATTTTCCCATGAATTCCATCCAGCAATACATTCTTGACCACCAGCTCAATGCCATGCGTCTGGGTGGGCACAAGGCCGGAGCCGAACGCACGGGTGACCGCTGCATTGCTGTGTTCAACCCCTTCACCGAAGCGCAGATCGGCTCTGTGCCCAAGGCCACGCTGGACGAAGTGCGCAGCACCTTCGCCGCCGCACACGCTTACCAGCCCAGGCTAACTCGCTTTGAGCGCGCCGCCATACTGAACCGCGCAGCCGCCATCATCAGCCAGCGGCTCGATGAGGTGGCGAACCTCATCACGGCTGAAGCCGGCCTGTGCATCAAGGACGCCCTGTATGAAGCAGGCCGCGTGAGTGACGTGCTGTTGTTCGGCGCGATGGAAGTGCTCAAAGACGACGGCCAGATCTTCAGCTGCGACCTCACGCCGCACGGCAAAAAGCGCCGCGTTTACACCCAGCGTTCGCCCCTGCTCGGCGTGATATCGGCCATCACGCCGTTCAACCACCCCATGAACCAGGTGGCCCACAAGGTGGTGCCCAGCATTGCCACCAACAACCGCATGGTGCTCAAGCCGTCAGAGAAAGTGCCGTTCTCGGCCATCCTGTTTGCCGACATCCTGTACGAAGCGGGCCTGCCGCCCGAGATGCTGAGCATCATCACCGGCGACCCGCGCGAGATTGCCGACGAGCTGATCACCAACGAACACGTTGACCTGGTCACCTTCACCGGTGGTGTGGCCATTGGCAAATACATCGCCAGCAAGGCAGGCTACCGCCGAATGGTGCTGGAGCTGGGTGGCAACGACCCCATCATCGTGATGGAAGATGCTGACATTGACGAGGCCTCCACCCTCGCCGTGCAAGGAAGCTACAAAAATTCAGGCCAGCGCTGCACCGCCGTCAAGCGCATGCTGGTGCATGAGGCCGTGGCGAATGAGTTTGTGGATCAGGTGGTGGAGAAAACCCGTGCCTGGAAGTATGGCGACCCGACCGACAAGTCCAATGACATGGGCACAGTGATTGACGAGCCTGCCGCGAAGTTCTTTGAGAGCCGCGTGAACGAGGCCGTAGCGCAAGGCGCGAAACTGCTGGTGGGCAACCAGCGGCGCGGCGCACTGTATTCACCCACGGTGATCGACCACGTGACGCCTGACATGCGGGTGGCCAAGGAAGAAACTTTTGGCCCCGTGTCACCCATCATCCGCTTCAAAAATATTGACGAGGCGATTGCCATCTCCAACGGCACGGCCTATGGCCTGTCAAGCTCGGTGTGCACCAACCGGCTGGACTGCATCACCCGCTTCATCAATGAGCTGCATGTGGGCACTGTCAATGTGCGCGAGGTGCCCGGCTACCGGCTGGAACTGACGCCCTTTGGCGGCATCAAGGACTCGGGCCTGGGCTACAAGGAAGGTGTGCAGGAGGCGATTAAGAGTTTCACCAATCTGAAAACCTATTCGTTGCCATGGGTCTGAGCCTGGCCGATATTGAAGAGCTGTTTGCCCGGCGCGGTGCCGAGCAGTACACGGGTGAGCCCGTCACGCAACTGGAACATGCCTTGCAAACGGCGGCACTCGGTGAGGCCGAGGATGCCAGCGATGCACTGGTGACCGCCGCGCTGCTGCACGACCTGGGTCATCTGCTGCACGACCTGGGCGACACCCCCACGGAGCGCGGCATTGACGACGTACACCAGTACCGCGCTCTGCCGTTCTTGCGTGGCCTGTTCAACGACGAGGTGTTGGGCGCGATCCGCCTGCATGTGGATGCCAAGCGCTACCTGTGCGCCACGCGCACCGGCTACTTCGACAGCCTTTCAGAGGATTCCAAACGATCGCTGAAATTGCAAGGCGGCATTTTTGATGCGGCGCAGGCTGATGCCTTTCTGACGCAGCCCGGCGCGGAAGCTGCCCTGCGTCTGCGCATCTGGGACGATCTGGCGAAAACAGCTATGTTGGAGACGCCACCTTTGAGCCACTACCTGAACCGCGCTGGGCGATGCAGTCGGCACTAACACGCAAAGACAGTCGGTTTTGCCGACGGGCCGCCCCTAGGCAAAATGCGACCCCCTCGGGGGGCAGCGCAGTACGCGAAGCGGCAAGCGTGGGGGCCACATGTCCCTGACCTGGCCAATCGTTCTGGCTGTGCTGTTTGGTGCCTTGCTGCACGCCAGCTGGAACGCGCTGGTCAAGTCCAGCAGCGACAAGGCGCTGGACACCGTGCTGATCCATGTGGTGGGCTCCCTCTTCGCGGTGCCCCTGGTGGCGTGGTTGGGCTGGCCCAAGCCCGAGGCCTGGCCTTTTATCGCAGCCTCGGTCACCATCCATATCGCCTACTACCTGCTGCTTACCGGTGCCTACAAATATGGCGACCTGGGCCTGACCTATCCGCTGATGCGCGGCACCGCGCCGCTGCTGGTGGCACTGGCCAGTGTGAGCACTTTGGGCGAGCACTTGTCAGTGGCGGGCTGGCTGGGCGTGGTGGGTGTGAGCCTGGGTGTGCTGGTGCTGGGCTTGCCGGGCAAGCTGCCGCAAGCCACAGACCACACAGAACAGGCCAAGCTGCGCAACAAAGCCATCACCTTTGCCCTGGCCAACGCCGTCATCATCGCCATCTATACCGTGATCGACGCCAAGGGTGCGCGCGCTTCGGGCAACGCCCTGCAATACGTGGTCGCTCTGTTCTTGCTGGATGGTTGGCCGTTTGCCTTCATCGTGCTGGTGCGGCGTGGCCGGGCCGCTCAGCCCTACATCCGTGCCTATGCAAAGAAGCGCTGGCCACTGGCGCTGGGTGGCGCAGCGGCGTCGCTCGGCTCCTACGGCATTGCGCTGTGGGCCATGACCCAGGCCCCGGTCGCTACCGTGGCGGCGCTGCGCGAGACATCGGTGTTGTTTGCCGCGTTGTTGGGCGCTTGGCTGCTGAAGGAAAGGTTTACTCAGCGGCGGGTGGTGGGCACGCTGACCATTGTTGCGGGGGTGATGGCGCTGCGGTTGGCGTGAGCCCCGGATTTCAATTGAATTCAGTGGCACCTGGTGCTACACTCAATCATGCCTCCAGCCTTACAAAATCGCATTTTCAAGACTTCGCGATTTTCTAAGGACGCGAAGAGAGCCAAAATCAAGGATCAAGCTCTTTGTGCCGCTGTCCAGCAAGTGATGTTGGGACAGGCCGATGATCTTGGTGGCGGGGTATACAAGAAACGGCTCAACGACAACCAACACCGGGCCATCATTCTTGCCAAGGGCGCAAAGTATTGGATTTTCGAATTCCTTTATGCCAAAAAAGACCGCGACAACATCACTGGGGACGAGTTGCTTGCTTTTCGGCTTCTCGCAAAGAGTTATGCGGGGTTGACCGGGCCGACGTTAAACCAATTGTTGACTGCCAACGACCTTCTGGAGATATGCCATGACAGCAAAAAGCAAATACAAAAGTGATGCCTTTGAGGCAATTCATGCGTCGGCTCAGGCGCTGCAAAGAGCGGGCGCAATTGACCCTGTCACCATGCGCAATTTTGACGCGTTGTGCCTGACGGCGCCAAGCATTCTTAAACCAATCCAGATCAAGCGGATTCGCGAACGTGCGCATGTCAGTCAGCCGGTATTTGCAAAATACCTTAACACGAGCGAGTCAACTATTCAAAAATGGGAGTCTGGGAGCAAGCAACCCAGCGGAATGGCGCTGAAGTTGTTGGCTGTCGTCAAAAAGCATGGGTTGGAAGTGCTGGCCTGACCAGGGTTGTCAAGGTTTTACCTTGACCCGTCTTTGGGCTTCAGGAGGCTTGCCAAGCCAGCTTCTATTTGTGCCGAGGTGAGTGCTTTTGGGGTTACCGCTTCAGGACACCGCCTTATTTTTTTGGGGGCGCTTTCGAAATTTGTATCTGCCCCTGCGCATGTGTCATAACCAGCCCGCAAGCACCACAAATAGTCAAAGGCTCCAACACTTTTTCACACGGCCTGTGCCGCAGTTTGACGGGCGAACGCACCCGGTGGTCAATCCACTCGTCAGCCCAGCTTTGAATCGCAATCAGGATGGCGTAAAAGTCGCGGCCTTTGGGCGTCAGCAGGTACACGCCCTTGCGATGCGGCTCCTCATCGGTGCTGCGGCGGAATAGCCCGGCGTCAACCAGGCGCACCAGCCGGTCCGTCAGGATGTTGGTCGATATGCCCAGGCTTTTGCCAAAGTCACCGAACTGGCGCAGCCCAAAGAAGGCGCACACCAAAACCTCAATGCTCCACTTGTCTCCCAGCACCGCAAGCCCCTGGGGCACCGGCGTCATGAAATCACCCGGTTTCAGGCTGGTGTCTTGACTGGTCCTGCGGGTCATCGTGCTTTTCGTTGGCATTTTTGCCATTTCGGTGTGGCTGAGCCGTAGCGCGACGTCGCGCGGCGCAACAGGCTCATGGCAAGTAGCGCAATGCATTTGCACCGTCGTGCTACCGGTTGACCGCCCCCTGGCAGGTTTGCACCCCAGGTGAACCACCTGCGCCTGCGTGTTCAGGCCTTCCGGCCCCGGCCAGGCCTGTTCCCAGGTGATCAGCAAGGCCAACACATCAAACAATGCCACACCCATGTGCGTGAGGTGATAGGCATGCCTGAGTGGCCGACGCGAGTAGGGAATGCGAACCAGCAGGCCGTCCTCCGTCAGCTGCGCAAGACGGGAGCTCAGCAGCCGGCTGGCCAAGCCGGTTTGCTCGCTGAACTCGGCGTATTTGCAGGCACCACCGTGTGCGTGCAACAGCACCAGCAGCGTTGCGCGATCACACAACACGTGCGCGGCCTGTCGTACGGCTATCAATACCGCGTTGATGGCGAGGAGATCAGGGGAGGTTGAGTCGAATGGCTTTGGGCCAGGCATTTTGCTATTTGAATCCAGAGGCGGGCAGGTTGGCCCAGGCCAGTTTAGGGCATGGAACACAAAGGCTTTATGACTTGCATTACAACAGTGTAGTTAAACAAAGCAGGCAATCACAATAGTGACACCAATGACTAAGTGAAAACCATTACTTGCATTATGAGAGTGACATTTCTAAAATAGCGATCACACCTTACAAAGAGTCAACAATGAACACTGCCACTGTCGCCATGCCCGTCAGCCGCAAAGCCGGCGCCAGCCCGGTGCCGCGCTCCCCTGCGCGGTCTGTTCAGGAGATCCTGGCCAGCGACGCCAACCCGCCACCTGCGGTGCTGTTGATTGACTCCCCCCGTGACATGGGCCGCGATGATGTGTCGCTGGACCGCTATTACGCCAAAGCCTGGCATGACCTGGAGGTCAAAACTGTCTGGCAAAAAACCTGGCAAATGGCCTGCCGGGTTGAAGATATTCCCAATGTGGGCGACACCGAGGTCTACGACATCGTGCATGACTCACTCATCATCGTGCGCACGGGCACGGGTGCCGCAGACATTCGCGCTTATGTCAATTCATGCCTGCACCGCGGCACCATCCTGCGCACCGAGGGCGGCAATGTGCGCCACATCAAATGCCCGGTGCACGGCATCACCTGGGGGCTGGATGGCAAGCTGGCCGGGCTGCCCTGCGCCTGGGATTTTCCGCAAGTAGACCGCGACAAGTTCTGCCTGCCAGAGGCCAAGGTGGGACTTTGGGGTGGTTTCGTTTTCATCAATTTCGACGCCAACTGCGAGCCGCTTGAGAGCTATCTGGAATGCCTGCCCGAGCACTTCAAGGCCTTTGACCTGGAGAACCGC
>JANOAP010000527.1:0-30614 GCA_031411175.1 Rhodoferax sp.
GGGCAGCAAATAGGGGCCAATGGTGTAGATCACGCCCAGCTTGAGCGGCCCGGCCAACGGGTCTTTGCCGCGCTTGGCAATTTCCTTGATGTTGGCGGCCTGCTCCAGCACGCTTTGCGCCTGGCGCACGATCTCTTCGCCTAGCGGTGTGACGGTGACCTCGTTGGCACTGCGCTCGAACAGCTTGAGGTCCAGCTCTTCTTCGAGCTTCTTCACCGCCACCGATAACGTGGGCTGCGACACATAGCAGGCATCGGCCGCCTTGCCAAAGTGGCGTTCGCGGGCAACGGCGACGATGTATTTCAATTCAGTGAGTGTCATGCACGGGCTCCGATCACGGCCGTGCGCCGTTGCCGATCACCTCCACGGGTCGATCCCCGCACGCGGGGCCCCTCGCCCTGCGCTGCGGCGATCACGGTGACGATGTACTTCAGTTCGGTCAGGGTCATGGCGCTATTGTCCTACCAGAGCCGCGTCGGCCCGCAGACATGGATCTTGCCCCCATGACACAATTGGTTTTCACTCTGAAAGTTGCCCGCGTGAGCCTGCTATTTACCCCCTTTTCCCTGTCGTCCCCATCAGGCGGCCTGGCACTTGCCAACCGCATCGTCATTGCACCCATGTGCCAGTACCTGGCCAAAGACGGCGAGGCCACTGACTGGCATCTGGCGCACTGGACCAGCCTGCTCAACAGCGGTGCCGCCATGCTGACCATCGAGGCCACGGGCGTGACTGAGACCGGGCGCATCACCCACGGTTGCCTGGGCCTGTGGGACGACCGCACGGAAAAAGCATTGAGTGACGTGCTGCAGCGCGCGCGCAAGCTGGCACCCCCCATGCCGGTGTGCATTCAGCTCGCCCACGCGGGCCGCAAGGCCTCTAGCGCGGTGCCGTGGCAAGGCGGGCAATTGGTGCGGCTCGACCAGGGTGGCTGGCAGCCCATGGGGCCTTCTGCTTTGCCGCAGTTGCCCACTGAAAGGCCGCCAACAGAAATGAGTGTGGCTGACATGGCCATCGTGCGCGACGCGTTTGTGGCCGCCGCCCGGCGCGCGCAGCGCATTGGCATCGAGGCCATTGAGCTGCACGGTGCCCACGGCTACTTGCTGCACCAGTTTTTATCGCCCATTGCTAACCAGCGCGCTGACGCCTACGGCGGCAATACGGACAACCGTATGCGGTTCCCGCTGGAAGTTTTTGCGGCCGTGCGTGACGCGTTCAAGGGGCCGGTGGGCATGCGCGTGTCGGCCTCTGACTGGGTGGACGGCGGCTGGGACCTGGCCCAGTCTACGGAGCTGGCCCTGCGCCTGAAGGCACTGGGCTGCGACTTCATTCACGTGTCGTCTGGCGGCGCATCACCGCAACAAAAGATTGCCATTGGTCCGGGTTACCAGGTGCCGTTTGCGCGCCACGTCCGTGCCGCGACCGGCATGGCAACAACCGCCGTCGGCCTGATTACGCAGCCGCAACAGGCCGAAGAGATTTTGCAGGCCGGTGATGCCGATCTGATCGCACTGGCCCGCGCCCTGATGTACAAGCCGCGCTGGCCATGGGAGGCGGCTGCAGCGCTGGGTGCGACAGTGACGGCCAGCCCGCAGTACTGGCGCGGACTGCCGCGTGAGGCGCAGAGCGTGTTTGGCGAAGTGAGGATTGGGCAGCGGTGATGGGCCGTCCAACCCGCCATTTGCTATGGTTTGGATAGCTATCCAAGCAATATCTAGCAGGGTTAATGGCCAAATTGGCACTTAAGAATTATCAAAACAGCTCGTATGTACCCTCTTGAGCCTTCGAGTACCCCCTCAATTGTGAGGACTTGCTCCGGCAAGCCGGGCGCCGCCTCTCATATCAAACGTTCGAAGGCTACAAATCCACCCACCACATCAAAAGGAATGTCGCCATGCGGACAACTTTGCTTTCGTTGCTAACCGTCGCTGTGTCAGCCTGCTCCACGACAACCGTCACGTCGCCCGAAGCTTCAATGCATCAAGTGGCGACTGCCACGGACGAGTGGCGCGCAGCCTACGACAGTCGCGAACCCAAACGCATCACTGAACAGTACGCAGCAGATGCCGCGCTATGGGGAACGAATCTCAAGGTAATTGCTACGACCCCATCCGCCATCTCAGAGTACTTCAAAGATGCTCCCGCGCGCCCCGAGGCGCGGGTAGTGTTCGGCGAGCAGAACATACGCGTGTACGGCGATTTCGCGCTCAACAGCGGAACGTACACCTTCACAGGAGTGCGCGATGGAAAGCCGAGTTCAACCCCGGCGCGCTACAGCTTCGCTTTCCGCATGCAAGAGGGCAAGTGGCTTATCGTCGATCACCATTCTTCGAGGCTGCCATAGTAGTGTTGTAACTCAAACTGTTCAGCGCTGGGTTGACGCTACAACATCAAGGGAACGTCTGGACCTAAAACGGCCATAAGCCATGGCCGTGCTGAAACTGCATGCTACTTCTGACTTGCTACTTCTGACCGCCTGGATTTGTAGCTCAATCAAGCTACAAGTTGCCAACTTTTAAGGAAAACCATGGCCGCCACCGCTTTTGTACGCGCAAGAATCGATGAGACGCTTAAAGATGAAGCTGCTGCTGTGCTGGCGGATATGGGGCTTACCGTATCTGATCTGGTGCGCATTGTTTTAACCCGGGTTGCCAAGGATAAAGCGCTGCCCTTCGAGATGCGCATCCCCAACAAGCTGACGGCTAAAACGCTCACCCAAAGCGAGCAAGGTGTTGACGTTCACCTCGCCAAAGACGCGGACGATCTGTATGGGCAGCTCGGCATCTGATGCGTCAGCCCGCCTATTCAGGCCAGTTCAAACGGGACGTCAAGCAGTCGTAAAAACGTGGAAAAGACATGGGCAAGCTCAAGGTTTTATTGAGCTTGCTGATTGAAGGTACGCCGTTACCAGTCGGTTATCTTGACCATCCGCAAAAGGGCGGCTGGAAGGGGTTTCGAGACGCGCACATTGAACCGGATTGGTTGTTGATTTACAAGATCGCGGGCGACGTGGTTCGCTTTGAGCGGACAGGCCGACACACTGATTTGTTTGGCGAGTAAAAAGTGGATTTGCTACATTTTTAGCAGCATTTCCCACCATACAGACAAGGGCTAAGCCTTCAAATACTCCGCCTTGCTCCCCAGCCACCGTTGCACATGTTTCTCGGCCAGCGCCGGGTGTTTGTCGAGCATCTCCGGCGCGGCGACGCGTGCCCATTCAAGCAGCGCCGTGTCAGTGGCCAGATCGGCAAAGCGCAGTAGCGCAGCGCCGGACTGGCGCGCACCCAGAAACTCGCCAGGCCCACGAATCTCCAGATCGCGCCTTGCAATCTCGAAACCGTCGTTGGTCTCCACCATCGCCCGGAGCCGCGCACGCGCCGTCTCGCCAAGCCGAGGCGCATCGCCGGTCGAGTAAAGCAGCACGCAAGCCGATGCCGCCGCACCGCGCCCTACGCGTCCGCGTAGCTGGTGCAACTGGCTCAGGCCAAAGCGCTCGGCATGCTCAATCACCATCAATGAGGCATTGGGCACGTCCACGCCCACTTCGATCACTGTGGTGCTGACCAGCACGCCCATCTGGCCGCTGGTAAACAAGGACATCACAGCCTTCTTCTCGGGCACGGGCATGCGCGAGTGCAGCAGGCCGACCATCACGCCGGGTAATGACGTCGAGAGGTCCTCATGGGTTTGGGTGGCATTGGTCAGGTCCAGCATTTCGCTTTCTTCGATCAGCGGGCAGACCCAATACACTTGACGGCCCTGGTCAAGTTGCGTGCGGATGCGTTCGATCACCTCGTCGCGGCGCGAATCGTTGACCACCTTGGTCACGATGGGTGTTCGCCCCGGAGGCAACTCGTCGATGGTGGAGACCTCCAGATCGGCGTAGTAGCTCATGGCCAAGGTGCGCGGAATGGGCGTGGCCGTCATCATGAGCAGGTGGGGTTCCAGCCCGGCGTCGCTCATCTTGGCTCGCAGGGCCAGGCGCTGCGCCACGCCAAATCGGTGCTGCTCGTCGATGATGGCCAGGGCCAGGTTCTTGAAAATGACTTTGTCCTGAATCACGGCGTGCGTGCCAATGACCAGCGCCGCTTCACCACTGGCAATCAGCGCCAGCATCTCGCGTCGCTCTTTGGTCCTCTGGCTGCCGGTGAGCCACGCGGTCTTGATGCCCAGCGGCTCCAGCCAGCCAATGAGTTTGCGGAAGTGCTGCTCGGCCAGGATTTCGGTGGGTGCCATCAGCGCGCATTGCCAGCCCGCATCAATGCAGATGGCCGCAGCCAGCGCGGCCACCACGGTCTTGCCGGAGCCCACATCACCCTGCAGCAGGCGGTGCATGGGGATGGGCTGCGCAATGTCGTGGGCGATTTCCTCGCAAACGCGGTGCTGGGCGGTGGTCAATTCAAAAGGCAACACCGACAGCAATCGCGCGTGCAGGGATTGTTTGCCCCTAGACGTCAGCGCTGGCGCGCGCAGCAAGTCACGTGCGCGCTTGCTTTGCAGTTGGGAGAGTTGCTGCGCCAGCAGCTCTTCCAGTTTCAGGCGCTGCCAGGCCGGGTGGCTGTGGTCTTCCAGCGTGGACAGCGACACGTCGGGCGTGGGGTGATGCAAAAATAATAGCGACTCAAGCATATTCCACGGGGGATGCAGGCCAATTTGATGGGTAATTTCGGGTGGAATGGTCTCGGACAAGTCTGCACGGGCCAGCCCGGTCAGCACCGCCTTGCGCAGGTACGGCTGCGGCAACCCAGCCACCGTGGGGTACACCGGCGTGAGCGCCGTGGGCAGTTCGCCCCCAGCAGCACGGTAGGCCGGATGCATCATGGTCCAGCCCAGAAAGCCGCCCTTGACTTCCCCCCGAACACGAAGGCGCGCGCCCACGGCCAGCGCCTTTTGCTGCGAGGGGTAAAAGCTGAAGAAGCGCAGTGTGCAGGTGTCCGAGCCATCGTCCACCGTCACCAGCAATTGGCGGCGCGGCCTGAAGGTGACTTCACAGGCCGTGACCGTGGCTTCGATCTGCACCGTGTCGCCCTCGCGCGCATCGGCCAGACGCGAGATGCGGGTTTCATCCTCATAGCGCAGGGGCAGGTGCAGGGCCAGGTCGATGTCGCGGCGCAGGCCCAGTTTATCCAGCGCTTTTTGGGCGGGGCTCTTGACCGCAGCGGAACTCGATGCAGGAGCGACAGGGACGGGCTTGCGCGGCATGGGACAATTCTGCCTCACCCCTCAAGCACCATGCGCACCTTCACCCTCAGCGATTTCGATTTCACGCTTCCCCCCGAACTGATTGCCCAGCACCCGGCCCCTGAACGCAGCGGCTCTCGCCTGCTGCATGGCACGGCGGCTGCACTGACAGACCGCATTTTTAGGGAGCTGCCCACACTGCTCAAGGCGGGGGACCTGCTGGTGTTCAACGACACCAAGGTCATCAAGGCCCGCCTGTTTGGCGAAAAACCTACGGGCGGCAAGCTGGAGCTGCTGATTGAGCGCGTGCTGTCGGGCAACCAGGTGGCCGCGCACATGCGGGTCAGCAAGAAGCCCGAGGTGGGCACCACCGTGGCGCTGGTGGGCGCTTCGGGCGCGCGTGATGGTCTGTGCGCAACCCTTCTGGGGCGCTGGCCGGATGCACAGGGTGCCTTGTTCCGCTTTGTGCTGAGCAACGACGCCGGTGACGACCCGCTCACGCTGATGGAACGCCATGGCCACGTGCCACTGCCGCCGTACATTGAGCACGCAGATTCGGCGGAAGACGCGGCGCGTTACCAGACTGTATTTGCCAAAAACCCCGGTGCCGTGGCTGCACCCACTGCGGCGCTACATTTTGACGAAGCCTTGCTGGCTGCGCTCGACGCCAAAGGCGTGCAGCGCGCCAGCGTCACCTTGCACGTGGGCGCAGGCACGTTCCAGCCGGTGAAGACCGAGAACCTGGCCGAGCACCAGATGCACAGCGAGTGGTACAGCGTGCCGCCTGCCACGCAACAGGCCATTGCAGACTGCCGCGCGCGCGGTGGGCGCATCGTGGCCGTGGGCACCACCACCGTGCGCACGCTGGAGTCGTGGGCATTGACGGGCGTAGCGACTGGCGACACGCGCATCTTCATCACACCGGGGTTTGATTTCAAACTGATTGACCTGCTGGTGACCAACTTTCACCTGCCCAAGTCCAGCCTGATGATGCTGGTAAGCGCCTTTGCGGGCTACGACCCCATCATGGCGCTCTATGCCCACGCCATTGCGCAGAAGTACCGGTTCTTCAGTTACGGCGACGCCATGCTGCTGGCGCGAAAGGCTTGAACGCTGCGGACCAAATGGCGAGCTAAAACACGCCGCTCATCACCGCCTGGCCCAGACGCACTGCAGTCATGCCCTGGGTAGAGGACTCCGCCACCTTGCGCCCGGCTTTGAGCACGATGACGCGGTCGGCCACCGCCACCACATCTTCCATGCTGTGGCTGATCAAAATCACCGCCACGTTTTCTTCACGCAGGCGCCGCACCAGGCCCAGCACTTCGGAGGTTTCCTTGACGCCCAGGGCGGCCGTGGGTTCGTCCATGATGACCACACGCGCTTTCCACAGCAGCGCACGGCTGATGGCCACCGCCTGGCGCTGGCCGCCTGACAGCTCGCTCACGCTGCAATCCACATCGGCAATCGTCTGGTTCAGGCTGTTGAGCAGTTCTGCAGAGCGCTGGCGCATGGCTCGCCGGTCCAGAATACGGAATCCAGGCAGCCCCGGCAGAAGGGACCGCGTGAGCTCAGCCCCCATGAACACGTTTTGCCAGATGCTCATGCTGGGTGCGATGGCCAGATCCTGATAGATGGTCGCAATGCCCTGCTGCAAGGCATCGTGCGGCGACTCAAACTGCACCGGCTTGCCAAACAGGCGCACCTCACCCGCACTGGGCTCGTGCGCGCCGGACAGCACCCGTATCAGCGTGGACTTGCCGGCACCGTTATCACCGCACAGGGCCAGCACTTCGCCGCTGTGCACGCACAGGTCAACACCACGCAGGGCTTGCACCGCGCCATAGGATTTGGCGAGCCCTGTGGTCTCCAGCGCAACGACCCCTGCCTGGGTCGCAGTAGAGGGATTGGCGGGATGGGCACTCACTTCTTGATGTACTGCGCCACGTTGGTCTTGTCAACCAGATCGCTCTGCATGTAGATGTAGGGGCCGGCGTTGATACTGTCATGGGGTTCTCTCTTGACCACCAGGCGCTCCATGACGTTGACAGACTCGGTACCCATGCGCTCGAACGGAATCGCGATGGTCGCCATCAGGAATGACTTGGGGTCGGCGATGCGGCGGTAGGTCTCAACGCCACCGTCCACGCTGACCAGCACCGGCTTGCCACGCGCCGCGCCTGCCGTCTGTTGCAGCATGTCATCAATCACATAGGCCTGGCCATCAAAGCTGGCCCAGATGCCGTCCACCTGGCCCTGGTTCTTGAGCAGCAGGGCACTCATGCCGGCCTTCACATCGTCACGCCAGGCGGCGGTGCGGGCCATGGTGTGGGTGCCCAGCAGCTTGACGGCGGTGTTCTCGGTCAGTACGGCATCCAGCACCTTGCCGCGAATACGTGTGGCCGTGTTGCCCTCAAACCGCTGCGTGAGGATGTTGCCGCGGTAATTCATCAGGTCCAGCATGTAGACCGCCGCGCGTGAGCCTACGGAATACTCGTTGACGGAAATATCAAACGGCGCATGGGGGCTGGAGCCGCTCATCACGGTGATGACGGGAATGCCGGCCTCTTTGGCTTTCTTGAACTGGGCATCAGCCTCCACCGGCTTGCCCATGGCCACAATGATGCCGCTTACCTTGGCCTGGATCAGGGTGTCAAACTGGCTGATGTGCACGGGCATCTCGCCACGGCTGTTGAGCACCTGCGCCGTCCAGCCCTTGGCCTTGGCCGCCGCCTCGGCCGCATTGGCCACGCGCGCATGGGTTTCGCTGGACATCTGGAAGCCGATGATGCCAATGCTGGGGCGGGTCTGCGCCTGTGCTCCCAGCGAAGCCAGGGCGACGGTGGCACCTGCGGTCTGGATGAATTCCCGGCGTGTACTCATGATGATGTCCTTTCAGGGTGGGTGGTGGGTTGATTGACTAAATGGAAAGCGCTGCCCGCTTCAAAAACGAAGACGACACCGCGACCGACGCCACAATGATGACGCCCAGCGCAATGTCCTGCACATAGTATTGCGCGCCCATCAGCACCAGGCCGTTGCCCAGCATGCCAATGGTCAGCGCGCCGCACAGGGTGCCGGGCACATTGGGGCGACCCGGCTCGAACATGGTCATGCCCAGCAATACCGCTGCGATGGAGGTGAGCATGAAATCCCCAGCTGAATTGGGTGCCGCCGAGGCCAGGTTGGCCGTCATCAGCACCGCAGCAATGCCCGCAGTCAAACCAGACAGCGCCAGACCCAGCATCTTGATGCGCCGCACCGGAATGCCCGCCAAACGGGCCGCCTCATCGGCCTGGCCTACGGTGAGCATGCGCAGGCCGGTGGGTGTGAATTTGAGCAAAAACCAGGCGGCCAGCGCCAGCAGCGCCATCCACACGATCAGGATGGGCACACCGGCCACATTGCCACGGCCGATCCATAAAAAATCCGGGTTCCAGGCCCCCACAAAAGCCACGCCCTGGGTGATCATGAAGGCAAACCCATTGGCGATAGACGCAGTGGCCAGCGTGGCGATGAGTGAAGGCACCTTGACCCAGGTCACCAGAATGCCGTTGAGCAAACCCGCAACAAGGCCCACAGACAGGCCGGCGGCCACTGCCGACCACAACGGATAGTTGTTGTGCACCAGCCATCCCGCGCTGACCGACGCCACGCTGCACACATTGGCAAATGACAGGTCCAGCTCGGCCGTGGTCAAGGCCAGCGAAAAGCCCAGCGCCAGCACCGCCAGAAAGCTGATGTGCTTGACGATGTTGGTCAGATTGCCCAACGACAGAAAATTGGGCGCGAAGATGGCAAACAACACGAACAGCGCGCAGCTTGCAAAAAATGTCCCGTACCGGATCATCAAAGGCTTCATGAAGCAGCAATTTTCATCAAATGGGGCAAAAGACGCTTCTCAACAGAAAGAATTCGGTGTGTGGCAGCCGGGTTGGGACTTGTAACGATACCCGAAGTTTCAAGCGCGGCCTGCGCCTGTGCCATGTCGGCGTAGGCTCCCACTGCCGTCAATGCACACATGGCAGCGCCCAATAGGCCGGGCTCGGGTTCGGTTGACACGCGCACCGGCAAGTCGAAGGCGTCTGCCTTGCGCTGCGCCCAACCCGCCAGGCTAGCCCCGCCACCACTGAGGTGAAGTCCCTGCGCCTGGGGTGCCAGCATCGACAACAGGTAGCGCTGGAAGACCATGAGCCCGTCAACAAGAGCGCGCGCAAACTCGGGCAGGCCATGTTCGCTGCGCACCTCCAGAAATTGCGCAGACAGATCCGGCTGCCAGAACGGCATGCGCTCCCCCGAAATGAACGGAACGCAAAGGGGGCAGTCGTCACCCGCAACGGCGGCACAGTCCATCACACTTTGCGGATTGCTGTCGTTCAGAAAGGTTCTGCCAAACCACGATAGCGTCGCCAGACCGGTCTGGCAGGGGCCGCCCAGGTGATACAGCTCCGGCGTCCATTGCAGGCAGCTCACCCCGGCCAGCTCACGAAAGTCGGTGCGAAAGCTGCCAAACACTTCGGTGGTGCCCGACACGTTGTAGGTCTGCCCGTCCGCCACACAGCCCATGCCAAAGCTGGCACACCAGGCGTCAAAGCCGCACTGCACCACGGGCACGCCCACCCAGCGGGCGAGCCGCTTGTCGACATGCAGGCGCACAGTGCCCACAGTCGTTGCTGCTGGTACCGGGGCTGCAAACAACGACGGCCTGACCCCAAGGCGGCCTGCAATGAAGGCCAGATCAGCGCCCGGCGGCTGCATCCGCGCGTTTGACACCGGGTCCGTCGCCGCCACACCCGTGAGTTGCAGGTTGAGCCAGTCTTTCAGCTCCAGCTGCCAGCGGGCAGCGGCGTAAAGGTCAGGCCGCCTGGCCTGGCAGTCCAGCGCCCTGGCCAGTGGCTGAAAAGCACCCATGCCCAGACTGCTCTGACCAGTGCCGTAGGCCTGCCTGATTTGCGCCTCAAATTCTGCACCGCGCGCGTCATCCAGCTTGACCACCGCATCCAGCGCGCTGCCATCGGGGCTGGTCAGCACGTGGGTGCGCGTGGCACCGGTGATGGCAATGGCAGACGGCACAACGCCGTGGCAGGAACGTTCAGCAATGGTCAGGAGGGACGCCAGCACGTCGTCGGCCCGGACAACCCCGGCCTGCAAGGGAGATTCCACGCTGCAAACATCGGTCAGCCCGCCGGGGCTTGCATTCATCGCCGCCTTGAGCTTGGTGCTGCCAATGTCGATGACCAATATTTCTGAACGCATGCGGTATTAAAAGCGAATTTCCAGGGACGAGCGGGAAAGCCGGGGCATGTAGCCGTCAATACGACTACCATTTGCGCCGACCCAGGACTCAACCCAGGAGACTCCCCCATGACCAAAACTGCGAACCCCGACCTCGTCAACGACCTCGTCCTTGCCAACCATATCCTCGTGAACGAAGGCGTGCTGGATGGCTTTGGCCACATCACGGTGCGCCACGACAAAACCCCAAGCCGCTTCCTGATTGCGCGCAGCATGGCCCCGGCGCTGGTGGAGGCCGACGACATTCTGGAATGTGATCTGGATGGCAATATCCACGACGCGCAAAACCGCCGCAGCTACGTGGAGCGCTTCATCCACAGCGAGATCTACCGCGCCCGCCCGGACGTGATGTCCATCATCCACAGCCATTCGCCCGCCGTGATTCCGTTTGGCGTGACCGGCGCGCGGCTTCGCCCCATCTGCCACATGAGCGGGTTTTTGGGCGCCACCACGCCGGTGTTTGAGATTCGCCATAGCGCCGGGGAAAGCACCGATCTGCTGGTGCGCAACCAGGCGCTGGGCAAGGCCCTGGCCGACGTGCTGGGCAACAGCGCCGTGGCCCTGATGCGCGGGCACGGCAGCGTCACGGTGGGCACCTCCATCAAGCAGGCGGTATTCAGGGGTATCTACACCGAGAGCAATGCCCGGCTGCAGGGTCAGGCGATGGCGCTGGGCGCGGTGGAGTACCTCACCGATGATGAGGCTGCAGCCACCTCGGCCATGAACGACGAGCATCTGGACCGGCCGTGGCAGATGTGGAAGCGCAAGGCAGCGTTCCTGCGGGCGGAAAACTGATTTTCAGGCGGGACTTGAGCCCGCAGCGAATATCATAAAACTCCTCATAACTTTTATCTGGAGACTTTCATGATGACCCGTTCAATCGCATCTTTCTTTGCCGTTTTGGCACTGCTCTTTTTGTCTGGCACGGCTCAGGCTCAGGCTCCGGTGCCTCAATATGGTACCAACGTCACGCATGAGCAGGCACGAAAAGCGATTGCCGCCGCTGTTGTGGAGGCACGCAAACAAAACCTGCCAATGGCCATTGCAGTGGTCGACACTGCGGGCTTGCTGGTGGCATTTGAACGCATGGACAGCACCCAGTACGGAAGCGTTGCGGTGTCACAGGACAAGGCTTCGTCGGCAGCCCTTTACCGCCGGCCTACCAAGGTATTCCAGGACGTTTTGGCTGCTGGCGGCGCAGGTCTGCGGGTTTTGACACTGCGGGGTGCCAACGCGGTTGAAGGCGGCGTACCCCTGATGGCCGATGGCAAGATCATTGGTGCCATTGGCGTGTCGGGTGGCAGCGCAGAGCAGGACGGTGTGGTCGCCAAAGCCGGCATCGATGGCATGAAGTAATTCAGGCACGGCCCCGTACTGATACAGCGGGGGCCTTGAGCCCCCTTTTTTTAGAATCGCTATGCTGGTTTTTTGGGGCAGTAGCGCACCCCGGCAAGCCCTTCGTAGTCCACATCCTGCGTCCAAAATGTCGCTTTGTGCTCCAGCGCAATGCTGTACATCACCGCGTCCGCCATGGCCAGTTTGTGCTGGGCTGCAATGCTTGATGCAGCGATGGCGCGGCGGTCCGTCAACTCGATAACACGGCCCAAGCGCATCACATCCAGTGCGAGCGTCACCGCCGCTTCAGGCAGCCTGCGGCTCAGGATTCTGTGGACTTCATACAGCGCGATGACAGGCACAACGAGCTTGTCGCGCTCTTCAATCACCGGCTTGAATACTGGCCCGCTGGGTGCTGCCAGAAAAAACTCTATCCATCCAGAAGAGTCAACGACGTTCATTCAAAGTCCCTGTCAGGCTCTTTTGGAATTTCGAGATCTGCAGGATCCAGGTTGTACTTATTCAGCATCCCGTAATACTCACTCATCGGCACCTCAGGTTTGATAACCAGTTCTTTGCCGCGTACCTCAAAATGAATATGGGACCCGGCTGTGATCCCCAACTTGGCGCGCATTGCAGCCGGCAGGGTGACTTGACCCTTGCTTGAGACAATGGCTTCAACAGAATTCATCGCAAGACTCCTTACTTTTTATAAAGTAAAGCGAATTGTACATTCAAGCGAACTTAAAAGTAAAATCCAACATGCTCAAATTTGACACCCTCAAACAAGACCACGCCAACGGCAGCCACACCGGCACCCACGCGCGCCGTGGCCGCCTCACGCTCAACCATGGCGTCGTTGAAACCCCCATCTTTATGCCTGTGGGCACCTATGGCACGGTGAAAGGTGTCACGCCCCAAAGCCTGGACGACATGGGTGCGCAGATCATCTTGGGCAACACATTCCATCTGTGGATGCGCCCGGGTCTGGACGTGATGCAGCGCTTTGGTGGCCTGCACCAGTTTGAGAAATGGAACAAGCCCATCCTGACTGACAGCGGTGGTTTTCAGGTCTGGAGCCTGGGCGAGATGCGCAAGATCTCGGAAGAAGGCGTGAAGTTCTCCAGCCCGGTGAATGGCGACAAGCTGTTTCTCACGCCCGAAATCAGCATGCAGATCCAGGCCACGCTGAACAGCGACATCGTCATGCAGTTTGACGAATGCACGCCCTACATTTCCGTTGAGCCCAAGACCAAGGGCCAGCTCACCACCCAGGCTGAAGCACGCAGTTCGATGGAACTGAGCTTGCGCTGGGCCAAACGTTGCAAGGCTGAATTTGCACGCCTTGAAAACCCCAACGCCCTGTTTGGCATCGTGCAGGGCGGCATGTTCGAGCACCTGCGCCAGGAGTCGCTGGACCAACTGGTCGAGATGGACTTCCCCGGTTATGCGGTCGGTGGCGTGAGCGTGGGCGAGCCCAAGGACGAGATGCTGCGCATCATGGCGCACACGCCGCACCGCCTGCCTGCCCACAAGCCCCGTTACCTGATGGGCGTGGGCACACCGGAAGACCTGGTGGAAGGAGTGGCACAAGGCGTAGACATGTTTGACTGCGTAATGCCCACACGCAATGCGCGCAACGGCACGCTGTTTACCCGCTATGGCGACCTCAAAATCCGCAACGCAAGGCACAAGGCCGACGAGCAGCCGCTGGACGTAACCTGCACTTGCTATGCGTGTGCGGGCAGCGCGACAGGCACGTCCTCAGGTGGCGCTGTCTCATGGGCCGATGGCGGTCGTGACGGCTTCAGCCGCGCCTACCAGCACCACCTGGACCGCTGCGGCGAGATGCTGGGCCCCATGCTGGCCAGTGTGCACAACCTGCACTACTACCTGAACCTGATGCGCGAAGTGCGTGAGGCGCTGGACGCGGGTACGTTTGGCGAATTCCGGCAGAAATTCAAGTCTGATCGGGCGCGCGGCGTTTAACAAAGCAAGCCCGCCCAGCGTTCAATAGCTACAAAATAAATAGCTGCTCAAGCCCATTGGCAAAAGGCTAGAAGCTTTTTTACCTCTTCAAAACCTTCGCCACCGGGTGATGGCGCAGCCTGAAGGCGTCTGGCATGCCCGACCCCAGCAAGGGTCGCAGGTAAAGCCTTAACGCATCGGTCACATCGGTGCCGCTGGCCGTGATGAATTCGTCTTCCATCACACGCGTCTTGCCTGCCACGGCCTCCAGCGGCAGCAATTCGTAGTCCACCGAATAGAACCCGGTGCGCTTGATGGCGACCGAGCCATCCTGCTGGCCCCACATTGCATACTGCACGGCTTTCTCGCCCACCTCGCGCGCTTCGCGCTGGTCTACGTCTGACACACAGCCGATAAACGAGCGCTGCAAATAGCCAAAGGTGTCGCCCCGCACGCGCTTGATGCCGAGCTTGGACTTGATCTCTTCGCACAGCAAATCAGCCAGGGCGCCCGTGCCGGACAACTGCACGTTGCCATGCGCATCGCGTTCCAGCTCCTTGGCCAGAAGGCTCAGCACCGGCGTGCCGCTGGCATCGTGAATGCCCTCAGACACGGCGATCACACAGCGGCCATAACGCGCATAGGTGGCCTTCACATCGGCCAGAAACTGCTCCAGCACAAAGGTGCGCTCAGGCAGATAGATCAGGTGCGGGCCATCGTCCGGAAATTTCTTGCCCAGGGCCGATGCTGCCGTGAGGAACCCCGCATGGCGGCCCATCACCACACCCACGTACACACCGGGCAGGGCCGCGTTGTCCAGGTTGGCCCCGGCAAAGGCCTGCGCCACAAAGCGCGCCGCCGACGGAAAGCCCGGCGTGTGGTCGTTGCCCACCAGGTCGTTGTCAATCGTTTTGGGGATGTGGATGCTGCGCAGCGGGTAACCGGCCTTTTGCGCCTCCAGGCTTACGATGCGCACCGTGTCGCTGGAGTCGTTACCGCCAATGTAGAAGAAGTGTTCAATCTGGTGCGCCTGCAAGACCTTGAAGATCTCCTTGCAATAGGCCTCATCAGGCTTGTCGCGCGTGGAGCCCAAAGCGCTGGAAGGCGTGTTGGCCACCAGTTCCAGATTGTGGCTGGTTTCCTGCGTGAGGTCTACAAAATCTTCATTGACGATGCCCCGCACGCCATGGCGCGCGCCGTAGATATGCTCCACCTGCGTGAAGCGCCGCGCTTCCAGCGCCACGCCGACAAGCGACTGGTTGATGACGGCGGTGGGGCCGCCGCCTTGGGCGACGAGGATTTTTCCGGATGGCATGGGTCAACTCCTGGGTGCTGGGCGATAAGCCCATTGTGCCGCCAGGCGCACGAGTTTGCGAACTGTCTTCTAAGCCAGCAGCTCGGCAACCCGGCTGCGCAGCACCTGGGGTTGAACGTCAGCAGCGGCAATGGCAGTGCCCACATTCAACCCAACCGAGCTGAATGCACCCCGCCGGAACGGGCGCACCATTGCGCCGCCTTGCTCCACCCTGCTGAAATAAGAACCCCACAGATTGGTCAGCGCCATCGGAATCACCGGCACACCCTGCTCACCAAGAATGCCTTGTGTTTTGGCACTCTCCAGAATCTTCATGATGCCGCCCTTGAACTCTTGCAGCGTGCCTTCTTTGGTGATGCCGCCTTCAGGGAAGATGGCCAGCAGGTCGCCGTCTTTCAGGACCTTGACTGCCGCATCAAAGGCTGCCTCATACGCAGCTGGGTCCTCAGCCCGCGGCGCAATGGGGATGGCCTTGGCCAGCTTGAACAACCAGCCCAGCACCGGCACCTGAAAAATGCGGTGGTCCATCAGGAAACGCATGGGGCGCGGACTGGCCGCCATCAGTAACACCGCATCCACAAAACTTACGTGGTTGCAGGCCAGGATGGCTGCGCCCCGAGTGGGTATGTTGTCTTCTCCTGTCACCTTGAAGCGGTAGACAAAGTGCGTCAACACCCAGGCCACAAAACGCAGCAAATACTCGGGCACCAGCATGAAGATGTAAAACGCCACCACCGCGTTGGCGAGGCCGGTGAAGAGGAATATCTGCGGAATGGTGAACCCGCGCGTGAGCAGCATGCCGGCAATCACCGAGCTGCCAATCATGAACAGTGCATTCAAAATATTGTTGGCCGCAATGATGCGGGCGCGGTGTGTGGGCTGGCTGCGCAGCTGGATCAGCGCATACATGGGCACGCTGTACAAACCGGCAAACAGGCTGAGCAGCGCCAGGTCGGCCATCACGCGCCAGTGCGCTGGCTGCGCCAGAAACGCGCTCAGACCCATCACCTCGGAAGCGGGCAAACCGCGCGACGCAAAATACAAATCGATAGCAAACACACTCATGCCAATCGCACCCAGCGGCACCAGGCCAATCTCCACATGGCGGCGGCTTAACACCTCGCAAAGCAGCGAGCCGGTGCCAATGCCAATCGAAAAAACCATCAGCAGCAGTGAAGCCACCTGCTCGTTGCCGTGCAGCACTTCTTTCGCCAGGCTGGGGAACTGGCTTAAAAACACGGCCCCAAAAAACCACATCCAGCTGATGCCCAGCAGCGAGCGGAACACCACCAAGTTACCGTGCGCCAGCTTGAGGTTGCGCCAGGTCTCGGTCACCGGATTCCAGTTGATTTTGAGGCCAGGGTCGGTCGCCGGGATGGCCGGGATGTAGCCCGCCATCAGACGGCCCACAATGGCCAAGGCCACGCAAGCAATCGCCACATCGCGATGCCCGGTGCCCGGAATGGCTACCAGCAAGCCGCCCACAATATTGCCCAGCAAAATGGCCACAAAGGTACCCATCTCGACCATGCCATTGCCACCGGTCAGCTCACGTTCTGACAGCACCTGAGGCAGGTAGGCAAACTTCACCGGACCAAATAGCGTGGAATGCAGACCCATCAGAAAGGTGCAGCCCAGCAACACGGGCACGCTGGCGGCCAAGAAGCCCCAGGCAGCCAGCAGCATGATGGCGATTTCCAGATTTTTGACAAAGCGGATCATGGCCGTCTTGTCGTACTTGTCGGTGAGCTGGCCGCTGGTGGCACTGAACAGCAAAAACGGCAGGATGAACAGCGCACCAATCACCAGCCCCGCCATGGCGGGCGGCAGCCAGCCCACGCTGAGCTGGTAGGTCACCATCACGGTGAATGCAAATTTGAACAAATTGTCGTTAGCCGCCCCTGAAAACTGTGTCCAGAAAAAAGGTGCGAAGCGGCGTTGCCTGAGCAGGGCGAACTGGTTGGGGTGTTCTTGGTCTGGCGCTGACGGCGCGGCGGGCATGGCCTGGGATTCAGATGTCACAAAGTGATCCTCCGGGTTTGATTTGCAGTGTAGTTTCAATGGAGCTTGATACTTTGAACTCGCACGTGCTTCTGCTTCAAAACCGCATGCACATTGCAATGTCGCCGCGCCGGGCACGCAGCGGCCCATTTGCGTGCACATCCGCCATTCAGCGTTCATGAACACCGGATGCCCTAGGTGCGAGCGCATTTCGCATTATTTATCCTTGCAAATCATGGAATAAAACTCCATAATTGCAAGGATGTTACAGCGTCATTTATTACCCTTATTGGCTGATGAAGTTCAGCACTCTCCTGCCGTGGCATTGCTCGGGCCGCGCCAAGTGGGCAAAACCACGTTGGCGCTTGAGGTAGCAAGCACTCTCCCCAGCATCTACCTCGACCTGGAGTCCGAGCGTGACCGCGCCAAGCTGGCCCAGCCCGAGTTGTATCTGGCCGACCACCTAGACAAACTGGTCATTCTGGACGAGGTGCACCGTGCCCCAGGCCTGTTTCCCGTATTGCGCGGGTTGATCGACCAAGCCCGGCGCAATGGCAAACGCGCCGGGCTTTACTTGCTATTGGGCTCGGCCTCGCTTGATTTACTACAACAATCGGGCGAGACGCTGGCGGGGCGCATTGCCTATCTTGAACTCAGCTCGCTGAGCGTGGTGGAAACCGGTGCACGCCAGACCGACACGCTCTGGCTGCGCGGCGGTTTTCCTGAGAGCCTGACAGCGCCCAGCGAAGCACGCAGCCTGCGCTGGCGGCAAAACTTCATTCGTACCTATCTGGAGCGCGACATCCCTCAATTTGGCCCGCGCATTGCGGCCCAAACCCTGCGCCGATTCTGGACCATGTTGGCGCACCACCAAAGTGGTCTGCTCAATGTGGCCCAGCTTGCACGCAACCTGGGGGTAGATGCCAAAACCGCCCAAAGCTACATCGACCTGTTGTGCGATCTGCTACTGGTGCGCCGCCTGCCGCCATGGCATACCAACATGGGTAAACGGCTGGTCAAGTCGCCCAAGGTTTATGTGCGCGACAGTGGTCTGGTGCATGCGCTGCTGGACATCGGCACCAAAGAAACCCTGCTATCGCACCCAGTGGTCGGGGCCAGTTGGGAGGGCTTCGTGATTGAGAATCTGCTGGCCTGCGCACCAGCGCAAGTGCAGGCCCATTTCTATCGCACCAGCGGTGGTGCTGAAATTGATTTGCTGCTTGCCTGGCCTAATGGCGACCTCTGGGCCATTGAAGTCAAACGCAGCCTGACACCCAAGGTCGAGCGCGGTTTTCATGCAGCGTGCGACGATCTCAAACCAACACGGAAACTGCTCGTTTATCCGGGGGCAGATACCTTTCCTCTGGGGCACAACATGCAGGCCGTTCCATTGGCTGCGCTTTGCCAGGAACTCGTCGCGAGGAATCCCACTACTTTACTTACTACTCACTCGTAAAAACCGTCAATACCCCGGTATACCCATACAAATGGTGCCGGGCGATTTCACCGCCCGCAAAGAAACCCACCAGCGGCACATCGCCTAAAGCGCGGCGAACAATTTGCAGCTCGGCACTGGCGCCGCCGAAGTGCGGGCCGCCACGGCCAGAGCAGCTCACATAGATCGCCCCTGCAATGCGGCTCGCCGGGTGCGGGGCAGATTCAGCTTCTGACTGGACCAGCGCTGTGGCAGTTTCCACGGGCAGTTCTTCGGGCTCCAGCTCTTCGCGGATCTCGGCGCAGATGCGGGTCAGATCGGTGCGCGCTGCCATTGCATTGCGCTGGCAGAACGCGAGCTGCATGCCCACCTCCAGCTGGTCCGACACCGCCACGCCACGCCGACCCGGGTCCAGCCCGATGATGTGACGCACGATGACATCGCTGCCAAAGTTGCCGGTGCGGTTGATGGCATTGCGACCACCCGCATCCGCTGGATTCACCAGGCCCACCAGCGTGGCGCGCACGGCGGCCAGGGCTTCGTGGGGCTGATCCAGCGACACCTTCAAATCCCGCAGCATCACGTCCAGCGCGGGCTCGCCGTCCAGCTCGGTGGCCACGTTGTTTTCGGCGGCTGTCACGGTGCGGGTTTTCGACACAGGCTGGCAGCCTTGCGTGACGCGCGAAACCAGGCCGACGCCTTCACCAAACGCCACGCCACTCAGGCCGCCGCTAAACACACCACTGGCCGCGCCCTGGCCAAGAATGTTGCCGTTGCCCCCAATCGCAAATTGCACGGACTGCGAGCGGCTGCTGGACAGCCCGCCAAACAGGTATCCTGAGCCGGTGCGCGACGCCATTTCTTCAATCAGCTCGGTCAGGTCCGCCGTGTTGCCATCGGCATGGATGAGCGCGGTGTGCGCCTCAAACCCCAGCCCCAGCGGCGCGACACCAGAGAACACGCGGTATTGGTCGCTGGGTAATTCACACAGCATCACGGCCAGCGCGGGCTCGTCAAAATACTCCACGTTGTTGGACGCAATGCCCACGCCCACAGTGCCCGCCCAGTCGGTGATTTCAGGCAGCTCGCCACTCAGGTGATGCAGAATGTCTTGGGCTGCACCGGCATAGTGATCAGTGATGTACAGCAAGGCCAGGGTGGGCGTACTGGCATAACCATGCAAAGCCATTTGCGCACGCAACTGTGCCAGCACCAGTCCTGCGGCCATGCGCCACTGCGGGTGCGTGGCGTGGCCGTAGGGAAACAGTTTCATGGGCTGTGCCGGTCGGTGCCGCAACGGTTCAGCGGCCAGCCGTCTTGCGGGTTGCCTTCTTGGCCGTGGCCCTTGGCTTGGCGACGCCCGAGGCTGCTTTTTTAGTTGCCTTGACGGCTTCCTTGGCAAAACCGGCGGCCATGTTCTTGGTCATGTCCATGGCCGTGTTGCGCGAGGCGTCTTTCATGGCACCGGCTGCAATTTGCTGGAACTGCTGGGTGAGCGACCCCCACAACTGCAATGGGTCCACCAGCCCGCCGAACCCGCTGCCGGGTTTGCCACCTGCCTTCGCCGCCTTGCCCGCACTGGTGACGCTGGATGCCACGTCAGAAATGGTTTTGGCCGTGCTGGCGGCTTTTTCGGTCACGCTCTTCACGCCCGACGCCACTGAATCTGCTGCTTTGAGCTTGAGCGCGTTGGCCACATCGCCAATGTTGAAGTTCATGCCCTTGAGCGTGGCCAGCGTCATCTTTTGCACCTCCAGCGCCTGGATGGTGGCGCCCAGTGCTTTGGAGTTTTGGTCGAGCCAAAAATGCACGGCCTTCAACTCGTCGATGCGTTTGTCCAGCTCTTCCACGTTGAGCGACGGTGCCACCCAGTTCGCCAGATTGGGCATTTGCGGGATATTGGTCGACGCGCCCTTGGCCAGGTTTTGCAGAAAGTCAAAGCCGGGGACGAATTTTCCGAAGCCGGAATCAGGGGTATCGCTCATAGTGTCTCCTAGGGGTTTGGGGCCGTTACAGGCTGACAGCTTACCCCAATGTGACGCAGCTGGCGATGGTGTTTTTTCAGTGTTTGTGCGCGTCCATGGCCGCACCGGCAGCGGCCTTGCCGCCAGGTGCAACCGCAGCCACCGGCACTTTGAGCTCGACCTTGCTTTCCACACCCTTGGTGTCTTTGAACACCAGCGTCAAAGGCACAGTGCTGTCTTTGGGCAGGGCTGCTTTCAAGTCCATCAGCATGATGTGATAGCCGCCGGGCTTGAGGTCTATCTGTTTGCCAGCGGGCAGGTCCAGGCCGCCCGAGACGGCGCGCATCTTCATCACGTCGCCGTCCATCTTCATCTCATGCACCTCGGCCACACCGGCCACAGGTGACGAGGCACTGACCAGCTTGCTGCCGTCTTTGGCGGTGATGCTCATGAAGGCACCGGTGGCTTTCTGGCCCTGCACACTGGTGCGGACCCAGGCGTCTTTGACGCTAACAGCCTGAACCTGGGCCTGGGCCTGAACCGCGGCGCTTCCAAAACTAAGCGCAACGAGGGATGCGACGGCAGCAAGTGTCTTGAATGTCAATGTCATGAGGTACTCCTGAAAAAACGGATACGAATCAAAAAAATTCTGGTCAATGCTGGTGCCCGACCGCGTCGGACTCGATGATTTCCAGCAGCGCGGCGGGCGCTTTCAGCCCTTTGGTGGATGTGCCACTGGCAGGCATCTCTGCCCAATTGTTGCTGCCTTTCTCGCAGGTCTGCAACACCTTGAACCACATCGGCCCCGCCTGTGCAGGCAGGCCGCCACGCAACACGAACTCGTCGTACCAGGCGTCGGGCAACGCGTTTTCTCTGGACGATGCCGTCCAGGTGACTTCCACCACATCTTGCGTCACATCCTTGCCGTGGCTCTTGTAGGGCTTGGCCAGTTTCTCTTCACGCACGGCCAGCACCCAACCCGCATGCGGCATGGGCTTGGCACCCTGAAACCCGGTAGGGATAAGCACCTTGATGGCCGTGGTGGGAGAGCCATCACAGCCATGCCCCACCCGGAAGGCGGCACGGTAGCTGGTGTTGGCCAGCGCTGCGGGTTCGCTCAGCGCTATGTGGCCGAATGCGGCGCTAGCCCCCATTAATATGGCTTGAGCAGCTATTATTTTCGTAGTAACGATAAAAAGAGAACCGGGGAAAGCCAAGGATAGGTCCAAGGCTATTTTATTCTTCCGCATTGGGAATTCTCCAAAGAAAATCAATTGAAATGCCTCCTAGCCCCCGTGGAACGGGCTTCAGACGCTATGAATTTGATATTTCAGGAGAAGGCAGGAGGCCCGCGCGCCGGAGGTGGCGCGCCTGTCAGCGCAGCAATGTGCGCAATGGGAATGGTTTGTAAAACGTTGCCAAGAGGCTGGGCAGGTTGTGCCCCCGTTTTTGCCACGGGGGGTGGCGCGCTAACGGATGCGCACAGCGGGCAATCCAGCATGCGGCTGGCTACCTCGGTGCTGCTGCCGTCATCGTTCTTGACCAGCACCTTCATCACGCCCGAGCCGGTGCAGATCAGCTCCATGGCCTGGGGCTTGATCAGCGGAGATGCAATGGCCGCGCCGATGGACAACGCAAACCACACCAGCACGAAGCGGGTGATGAGGCGGGCGTTGCGAAGCATCTGCATGCAGTGAATTGTAGGCGGGCCTGTTTGGGTGCTGTTGTCTGGCAGCCCATGGCCTGCGAACAACGCCATTGATCGGCACAATAGCGACTCTGATTCTCTACAACGTCCAACCGGAGCCAAATCCATGCCCTCTATTCGCTGGAGCTGCCGGTAAACAATATCTTGCAAAACATCAAGGCAGCGCAGGTCGATTCGGCGTTGGCAAAGTATTCGCTTAAAAGTCCGCTGGAAACATCGGTCAACGCCTACCTGATCAATACCGGCGACAAGCTGGTTCTGATAGACACCGGTGCCGCCAAGCTGTTTGGCCCCACGCTGGGCAACATGCTGGACAACCTCAAGGCCTCCGGCTACACACCTGAGCAGGTGGATGAGATTTACGTCACCCATATGCATGCCGACCACGTGGGCGGGCTGAGGCGGGCGACAAGCTGGCCTTCCCCAATGCCATCGTGCGCTCTGACAAGCAGGACGCCGACTTCTGGCTCAGCAAGGAAAACCTCGACAAGGCCCCGGACGCGATGAAGGGCTTTTTCCAGGGTGCGCAGGCTTCGCTGAACCCCTACGTGAGCGCGGGAAAGTACAAGCCATTTGAAGGCAATACCGATCTGGTGCCTGGCATCAAGGCTGTGGTCACCCGCGGCCACACGCCCGGCCACAGCACCTATGTGGTGGAAAGCAAAGGCCAGAAGCTGGTGGTGCTGGGCGACCTGATGCACGTGGCCGCTGTGCAGTTTGCCCAGCCCGGCGTCACCATCCAGTTTGACAATGACCCCAAGACCGCTGCTGCGCAACGCAAGAAGTTCTATGCCGGTGCCACCAAAGAGCACTACTTGTTTGCGGTGGCGCATGTCTCTTTCCCCGGCATTGGCCGTGTGCGCCAGGACGGCGCGGGCTATGCGTGGATGCCGGTGAACTACTCGGTGGTGAAATAAAGCACAGCGTCAGAACCGGGGCTGGCGCTTCTCCCGCACCGACGCCATGCCATCACCGCGCATCTGGATGTCGAGCACTTAGTTGTTGATGCCACGGCGGGTGATGTTGAGGGTTTGGTAGCGGGCGTAGTCCATGGGCGTGGCGAGATTTAGCGCTGGTTGGGTGATGGGCCTGATAGCCTAATCCACGCCGTACGCCATGGCCTTCGCGCAAAGGCAGACGCAAGTCAGGTTGAGTCTCTATCATTGGTCCTGTCACCCCCCAACCGATCGGAGAACCGCCATGGCATCACACCTCCAGGTCCAAGGCATTGGCCGACGCGCCGTCAGCGCGGCCTTGATCGCCATGCCGGCACTTTGGCTGGGCCAGCGTGCGCAAGCCCAAGCTGCGCGGCAGCTCACGCCGTCGCAAACTGAAGGGCCGTTTTATCCGCTGGCCATCCCCAAGGATTCAGATTACGACCTGCTGCGCAACGGCAGCCTGGCTTACGGGCAAGGCCAGGCCACGTGGGTACAGGGCACGGTCATCGACCTGAGCGGCAAACCGGTAACCGGCGCGCAGGTAGAGATTTGGCAAGCCGACCACGCCGGGCACTATGACCACCCCGGTGATGGCAGCCGCATCGACCCGGCCTTTCAGGGCTTTGGCCGCGTGACGGTGGGCGCAGATGGCAGCTACCGCTTTCGCACCATCCGCCCGGTGCCTTACAGTAGCCGCGCGCCGCATATTCACTTCAAGGTCAAGCTCGGCCAACGTGAGCTGCTCACGACACAACTCTATGACGAAGCTGCTGCCGGCAACGCGCGTGATTTCTTGTGGCGGAACCTGCGCAGCGATGCTGAACGCGTTGCACTGACGAGGCCTTTCGTGGCGAGCAGCGATGGGTTGACGGTGCGGTTTGAGATTGTTGTGCGGGGATAAGCGCCTTGTGGCTCGGTCGTGGCGGTTGGGCGGGCCACCGACGGAATTTGGGTTAAGACTTGTTGCCAACTCTCAGTTGGCTCTGAATTTGAACTAATTGGCAGGGCGTGTCGGCAGCGATTGGCGCTGTCGCCGGGCCGGGCTCTCCCCGAACACACAGAGCACCCGCTGATGCCTGCTATCCTGCACAGCAACGCCACTGACAGGCGCAAACGCCCCGCCATGAACTACAACTTTCTCTCCGCCACGGTCTTGCTGATCCTGATCACGGACCCGTTTGGCAACATTCCCATCTTCGCCAATGCATTGCGCAACGTGCCCGCGCCACGCAGGCCGCTGGTCATCCTGCGCGAGGTGCTGATTGCGTTTGCGCTGCTTCTGGCCTTCATGTTCATGGGCGACGGGTTTTTGCGGGTGATGAACCTTAGCGCGCTGTCGCTGCAGATTGCTGGCGGTGTGATCCTGTTTTTGATTGCGCTGCGCATGATTTTTCCGCCGGTGGCTACAGCAGAACCTGACGCGCCGCAGGGCGAGCCCCTGATCGTGCCACTGGCGATTCCCGCGCTGGCCGGGCCGTCAGCGCTGGCCACGGTGATGCTGCTGGTGTCGCAGGCGCCAGAGCGCCGCTGGGAGTGGATTGGTGCATTGAGCGTGACCATGCTGGTGTGCGCCGTGGTGCTGGTTTTGGCCGAGCGCATACAGCGCGTTCTGGGCGACCGCTTTGTGGTGGCGGTGGAGCGCTTGATGGGCCTGATTCTGGTGGCCGTATCGGTCGAGATGCTGCTGCGCGGTTTCAAGACGTTTGCGGCGCAGCTACCTCACGGATAACACTGGCCCCTGATACGAACGAAGCAAGAAAGCACGGGGAAACTGCTGGGAAGTGCAAGGGTAATTCCCAGGTAATGTTCTGCAAGCCCTTGGTTAAAGTATCTGACATGTTAGATGTTAAATACTAACCCTCAATTTCCAGCGAGCCTGAACCATGCTCAAGGAACGTGCTAAACCTGCCAGTTTGAAGCCCGCATTGCACGCTGCGGCGGCATCGCCTGCTCCACTGGCGGCTGAAGAAACCAGCCAGCGTGCGCAGGCCTACGCCAGCTTCACGCAACAAATATTGAGTGGCGGCATTCGCGCAGGGCAGTTTGTGACGCAGCGCGAGCTGACCAGCCTGCTAGACACGCCCCTGGGTGCCGTGCGCGAAATGATTCCCCGACTGGAAGCGGGGGGCCTGGTCAAAACGGTGCCCCAGCGCGGGCTGCAGGTCACGCCGGTGGACCTCAAGCTGATCCGCAACGCGTTTCACATCCGCAGCATGATCGAGTGCCAAGCCATAGGCGAGTTTGTGGGCACGGCCAGCGATGCCGAACTGGCAGCCATTGAGCAGCAGCATCAAGACATCCTGCAACGCGCGAGTAGCGGGCCGGCCGACGAGCAACTGCTGCGCGATGCGCAGGCTGTGGACTGGGGCCTGCATGAGCGCATGGTGGATGCATTGGGCAACGAGATCATGTCGGAGATGTACCGGGTCAATAGCCTGCGCATTCGCCTGATCAGCCTTGAAAACCCCATGCAACTCAAGCCGTCCATGCAGGAGCACCTGCTGTTCATCAACGCACTGCAACGTCGTGATGAAGCGCTGGCACGCAGCCTCATGAATGCGCACATTGACAGCGCCCGTAACCGGGTGCTGGAAGCGTCCCTCGGCCAGTTGCCAGCCTTCAGGGGCAGTGCCGGGCAGCAGCCCACACAGGCTGTGCAGCAGCGGCTTGGTTAGTTCATCAGTCAGTCATTTATTTCAACACTCACCCAAGGAGACACCGTATGAAAACCCTCAACAAACGTCAATTCATTTCTGGCGCATCAGCCGCCGTTGCAGGGCTGGCCTGCCCCACCCTGCTGCGCGCGCAGCCCGTCACCGTCCGCTGGGGTGAGTCCCTGGCAGGCTCCCACCCCCAGGTGCAGATGGCCGAGCGTGTTGCCAAGGAAGTTAAGGAAAAGTCCGGTGGCCGCATTGACATGCAGGTGTTCCCCAACAGCCAGTTGGGCTCGGGCAAAGACATGATTGAAGCCGTGTCCGCCGGCGCGCTGCAGATGACCACGGACGGTGCTGGCGCACTGGGCGCTTTCCTGCCCCAGTTGTCGGTGATCGAGGCACCCTACCTGTGGCGCAACGCAGCCCATATGGCCAAGGCGTCCAGCACGCCGCTGTTTGCCAAGATGAATGATGACCTGGTGGCCAAACGCGGCATGCGCATGCTCAACATCACCTACTACGGCAAGCGCCATCTCACCACGGGCAGCAAGGCCGTGCGCACACCGGCCGACATGGTGGGCTTCAAGCTGCGCGTGCCACCAGTCGATGTCTTCCGGGCCATGGCTGAATCCTGGGGTGCCAAAGCCACGCCGATTGCATTTGGCGAGTTGTACCTGGCGCTGAGCCAGGGCGCGGTAGACGGCCAGGAGAACCCGCTGCCCACTATCCAGAGCGGCAAGTTCTTTGAAGTGCAGAAGTTTCTGGTGTTGACCGAACACATCATCACGCCACGCATGGTCATCGTGAACGAGGCTTTCTGGAAAGGCCAGAAGCCCGCCGACCGCGACATCCTGCAGGCCGCGCTGGCCAACGGCGCTGCCTGGCAAGACAAAGAGCTGCTGAGCCAGGAAGCCACGCTGGTGGGCACCTTCAAGACCGCTGGCATGACGGTCATCGAGCCCGACCTGGCCCTGTGGCGCAAGCCCGTGCTGGACAAGGTGCCTGCGTTGTTTGCTGAAAAATGGGGCAAGGGCACGTTTGAATCGCTGCTGGCGCTGTGAGGGCGCACTTCGGCGACCGCCTGCTGAACATGGCGGCAGGCGCGCTTGTCGTCGTGCTGCTGCTGACGGTGACGGCGGGCATTGTGACCAGGGCCATCGGCCATCCCCTGAGCTGGACGGATGAGGCCAGCGGCTTCCTGATGGTCTGGCTGTCTTGCCTGGGCTGGATGATTGCCACGCGACGCAACGCGCACATCCGCATCCGGTTTTTTCAGGACAAATTGCCAGCGCAACCCTGGCGCTGGACTGAAAGCGTGATCCAGGCCTGCATGGCCCTCCTGGGGGCTGTCATCGCGTGGTACAGCATCCACCTTATCCGGACCAACTCGGACATAGACGCCATGGCCATGCCGATTTCAGTCGCGTGGATGTATGTGCCCATGCTGCCTGCAGGCCTGATGACGCTGGGGCAGGCGCTGTACGACTTGTGGCAGCAGCTGTCTGGCCGCGGCCAGAACATCAAGGCGGTGACACCATGACCGGCTTGATGGTCAAGATCTCCGGTGCCTGGCTGCTCACCATCCTGGCGGGGCTGCCGCTGTTTGCGTCCATGGGGCTGGCAGCGCTGGTCTTCCTTTGGATGGGCGACATGCCGCTGACCGTGCTGCCGCAGAAGATGGCCGGGTCGATGAACTCGTTTCCCATCGTGGCCGCACCGCTGTTTATTCTGATGGGCAACATCCTGGGCGCGGCGCGCATCACCGACCGCATTGTGGCGTTTGCCAGCGCGCTGATCGGCTGGGTGCGCGGCGGCTATGCGCATGCCAGTATTTTGACCAGCATGATTTTTGCGGGCATGGTGGGCTCGGCGGTGGCCGACGCGGCCGGCTCAGGTGCGATTGAAATCCGCGCCATGCGCAATGCGGGCTACAAGCCCGAAACGGCTGCTGCCATCACAGCCGCAGCCGCCACCATCGGGCCCATCATTCCGCCGTCGCTGCCCATGGTCATCTATGGCGTGACGGCAGACGTGTCCATCGGCAAGCTCTTCATGGCGGGCCTGATTCCCGGCCTGCTGATGGGCGCGTCGCTGATGGTGATGGTGGCTTTTGTGGCCACACGCGAAGGCATGGGCCGCAAGAAGTTTGCGGGCTTCCGGGAAATCGGCCGCACTTTCCTGAACGGCTTCTTTGCACTCATGACGCCGGTGGTCATTTTGGGCGGCATGTTCAGCGGTGCGTTCACACCCACCGAGGCTGCGGCAGTGGCTTGCCTCTATGCACTCTTCCTTGGCTTCGTGGTGTACCGCACGCTGGAGTTCAAGCAGCTCGGGCCAATTCTGGTGGAAACCGCCGAGACCATTGGCCTGGTGCTGGTGCTGGTGATGGCCGCTGGTGCCTTGGGCTGGTGCATGTCGATCTCGCGCCTGCCGCAAGCGCTGACGCCACTGATCGTGTCCACCATCAAAAGCCCGATTGCCTTTTTGCTGATGGCCAACGGGCTGATGCTGATCGTGGGCTGCTTCATGGAGGCCCTTGCCGCCATGCTGATTTTGATTCCCATCCTGGTGCCCGCCGCCATCCAGTACGGCATTGACCCCGTGCAGTTCGGCGTGATCATGGTGCTCAACCTGATTCTGGGCACCATCCATCCGCCCATTGGCGTGGTGCTGTTCGTCGTCACCCGCATCGCCAACGTGAGTTTTGAGACCATGTCACGCGCCATTCTGCCGTGGATTGTTCCGCTGCTGGTGGTGCTGCTCGCGATTTCCCTCTGGCCGCCCTTGACGCTTTGGCTGCCGTATTACCTCACCGGCAAATAGCCCAACCTGAACATGACTCTTTCTACAAAACCGGCACACGCGCTGGCCGGCGTTTTTTCCGCGCTAATCACCCCGTTCAAGCCAGACGGCAGTCTGAACCTTGACAAGCTTGGGCCACTGGCCGAGTTCGAGCTGGCCCAGGGCCTGCACGGCTTTTATGTAGGCGGCAGCACGGGCGAGGCATTTCTGCAAACGGCAGATGAGCGCAAGGCCGTTCTCAAGACATTCGCCAAGGCGGTCAGCGGGCGCGCCAAGCTGATCGCGCATGTGGGTGCCATCGCCACGGATGAAGCCATCAACATCGCAGGAGCTGCGGCGGATGCGGGCTACGACGCTGTGTCGGCGATACCGCCGTTTTATTACGACTTCTCCGCAGCCGAAGTGCTGACGCACTACCGTGCACTGGCCGATGCCACGCCCCTGCCATTGATCGTCTACAACTTCCCCGCCAAGTCGGCGCGCCCTTTGAGCACGGCAGACTTGCTGGCGCTGCTGGATCACCCCAAGATCATCGGCGTCAAGCACACCTCACAAAACCTGTACCAGCTGGAGCGCCTGAAAACCGCAGCGCCCGACGCGGTCATTTACAACGGCTTTGACGAGATGTTTGTGGGTGGCGTGGCCATGGGCGCAGACGGCGGCATAGGGACTACCTACAACGTGATGGGGCAGCTGTTCGTTGCGCTCTATCACGCGATGCAAGCCGGTAATCTGGCGCAGGCCCGTGCGTTGCAGACCCGCGCCAATGCGGTCATCGATGTGTTGATCGAAGTCGGCGTGTTCCCCGGCACCAAGGCCATACTCAAAGGCCTGGGCGTTGATTGTGGTGAATGCCGTCGGCCATTCGCCCCGCTAACCACGGCCCAGCAGACAAAGATTGACCGCCTGGTAGCCGAATCGCCATGGTCAATCAGCAAGGCCGTGTGATCGATTGTTTACAGTGTGAACGAGAGGGGGAGACTTAAAATTTCTCTCACTTTATAACCGTGCCGGGAGGGCATTTCACATGACCACAAATACACAAAAATGGGCCGCCGAATTGATCGGTACGTTCTGGCTTACTCTGGGCGGATGCGGCAGCGCAGTGCTGGCCGCCGCGTTTCCAGGCGTTGGCATTGGCCTGCTGGGCGTGTCGCTGGCCTTTGGTTTGACCGTGGTCACCGGGGCCTATGCCTTGGGGCCTATCTCTGGCGGCCACTTCAACCCGGCTGTCTCAATCGGCCTGGTGGTAGGCAAGCGATTTTCGGCTGCAGAATTGCCCGGCTACATCATTGCGCAGGTACTTGGTGCCGTCGCGGCAGCGGGCGTGCTGTATCTGATTGTTTCGGGCAAGGGCGACTTCAAAGGCGTGGGCGGATTTGCCAGCAATGGCTATGGTGCCAATTCCCCTGGCGGCTTCAGCATGATGTCTGTGCTGATCTGTGAAGTGGTGATGACGGCGATCTTCCTCATGGTCATTCTGGGGGCCACGGCCAAGCGCGCGGCAGGTGGCTTCGGTGGCCTGGCCATCGGCCTGTGCCTGACCCTGATTCACCTGGTGTCGATCCCGGTGTCAAACACTTCCGTGAACCCGGCCCGCAGCACAGGCCCCGCCCTGTTTGCCCAGACCGGTGCCATGGGCGACCTGTGGCTGTTTTGGGTGGCACCCATCGTCGGTGCGATTCTCGGCGCCCTGCTCTACAACATTTTGTTGAGCGACGAGTAGTTTCCCCGGCTCAGCTTGCCAAAGGCATCTCCACCACCGTCTGGTCGATAGCGCCAAACACGCTTTGCCCATCGCGGCCCCGGGCCTCGATGCGGATGGTGTCGCCAAACTTCATGTAGCCGGTGGCGGGCTTTCCATCCAGAATGGTCTCAATCGCGCGCTTCTCGGCGATGCAGCTGTAGCCGTTGACCCATTCTTTCTTGCCGTTGGTCTCCACAGCGCGCCATAACAAAGTCTGTCTGATAATTAAAATCAGTAATATCTGAGCCTGAAACAAGATCAAGTAGCTTTA